>CAYWUO010000060.1:0-11759 GCA_964461285.1 uncultured Pirellulales bacterium | reverse complement strand
CCTGTCTCAGCGCCGGCAAACAGACCGGAGACAATAACAGTAAACACAGCGACCAGAATTAAGATTATTCTATTGCTCATTAGCCGCATCTGCCTCAAGGTTTAATATTAAGGTTTCAATCCTGTGTTTTTTAACGGTTTCCACGGTAAATTTTATATTTTTCGAATACGCCACGTCACCGGCTTTTGGTATTCTGCCTAATAGGGCTGTCACCAAGCCTCCGACTGTGGAAATCCTTGTCTCTTCGAAGTCAACGCCGAAGGCATCTGCCCAGTCGTGAATTGCCAGGCTGCCTGCCAATCGATATTCGAAAGGCCCGATTTTCTCAATAGGTTCGATTCCTTCTGTAATCTCGATAGGCCCGAACAATTCTTCCGCAATATCCTCCAGGCGAACCGAACCTGCAATCCCGCCGTATTCATCCACGACTATGGCTGTATCGGTACCGGTTTTGCGGAAAAATTCGAGTAGTGATTCGACTGTCTTTTGCTCCGGCACAAAATGGGCTTGCTGAACGAGCTTATCGAGTGACTCCGTCGGCCGAAGTAAAAGCTGTCTCAGATAAACCAGCCCGATTATATTATCTTTCCTGCCGGCATATACAGGTAGTTTTATTAGATGATTTTTTTCCATCATCTCGTGAGCTTTCTGTGTTGTATCGTCGACGCTGCAGGCGACCATATCAACCCGTGGCCGCATAACATGGCGGACCTTGAGAAAGCCGAGCTGGATAATTTCACCCAGGAGTCTGTTTTCGTCAGCGGTGATTAGCCCGCGTTTACGCACTTGTTCGATGAGAAATTTGAACTCACCAGTGCTTATCGGCCGGCGTTCTTGCTGCCTGCCCAGAAGCAGACGCAGTGCGGGCTCGACCGTTAAAACTCGTATGACAAAAACAACAGGCGTAAGAACTCGCAGCAGCAGAAGTGCCGGAAGGGCGGCTATCTCACTTAAGACCCTGGAATTTGCGAACGCGACGGATTTCGGGAATATCTCGCCGAACATTATCAGGATAATGAAAGTTACGAAGGCGGTAATTGCCGCCGCTGGCGCTCCTATTTCCTTTGTAAACCTGACTGTGAGCACGCTGCTGGCAGCGAAGAACAGAACGTTGACCGTCATATTCCCGAACAGCAAACAGCCGAGAAGCTGCTTTGGCTTATCCAGCAGTTTCGCCACAAGGTTTGGTAGTTTATGTTTGGACTGCTCGAACAATCGGATTTGCTTGCGGGTTAAATTAAAAAAAGCGGTTTCCGCACCCGAAAAAAATGCTGAGCCACAGAGAAGTAACAACATCAAAATAATATGGCCGATGTTTTGGTAAACCTGTTCCAACTGTTATTCTACCTTAATGCTGCCAGAAAAGACTAAAGAAACTTAACAAGTTAACGTATTTTACATTTTGATTTTGATTTTTGATAGATGATTTTGGGTATTTATATTTGAATATTAATTCGCTGTATATCCGGAGGATAAAATGGAACGCTCCTGTACAAACAGGGCAAAGATGCCTATCACGCGTCCTGCGGAAACAAGAGCTGTTTTTGCTACCGGGAATAAAGGACAACGAGGAAGCAAATCGAAGCATAGCAAAGAAAAGCAAGTATTAATATGGATTTCTCAACGCTTAAGGTGAGCGATAGTGCGGTAATTGCTGTCATTAAAGCAATACCAATCTCCGAGCCGGCAGCGCCGAGCAATGCAGCAGCACAGCCGACATTAAGAGAAGCAGCGGTTACAGTGCTGGCTGCTGAAGCGGCCTTTGCAGGAGCGGTCATTAGTCCGAATAATCCCAGCGCTACCAGCAGCATTTCCTTACCGTAGCCGCGGTGAGACATCTGCTTTTTAAGTAAGTGCCTTGCCCGGAAGCACAACACCCTTGCCCGCAGTTCCTTACAGCCCAATGTGTCGGCAATTTCGGCATACGACATCTGCTCGAAGCAGCGCAAAACCAGGACGTTCCTGTACATAAGCTTCAGTTTTTTCATCGCTTGAAATATCGCATCCGAGAGCTCCCTGCGTATCGTGTAATTCAGGCCATCATCGGAGTCCTGTGAGATATATTCTGATAAACGTATCTTGCTGAAGGATGATATCTGTATCATATGTCTTTTCTTTCGTTCTCGGAAATGGTGCTGGACCTCACCCATTGCGGTGCGGAACAGCCAACCCCAAAACCGGTCGTTGTATTTTAAATCTTTTAGAGATTCGACCATCTTCAACAGGGTTTCCTGCAAAAGGTCCTGTGACAAATCATGGTTTAGTGTAAGCCGATAAATATATGCAAAAAGTCTGCCCTCTGCCAATTGGGCAAGGTCGCTCATGCTCTGCTGGTCACCAAGCTGGGCCTGCCTGATTAGTTCAGCTATATTCGAATTATCATCTTTACTGTCCACCTACCTTATATAGTCCATAAAAGGGCGAATTTGTTACATTTTTTTAGTCAATTTATTGAAAATTGTACACAAATTACGGCTTAGATACCATTTGACACGTCTTTTTGAGCGTTTTGCTACAAAATCGCTTTTTAAAAATCTTTGTAACGTTTTCCTCAAATCCTGGACTTTACTTATAGAAAGCTTGCCTCGGCAAAGACCTTCGTCGTAGCCGGGGCGAAAAAAATGACCTATTTTTATGGATTTATTCAGGTATCGGGTAGGGTGGGGTCTCTTGTCCGCCGAAGCCTCGGCGAAGGCGGATTACCCCACCAATTCCTCTGAAAGGGAAAAAATGAAAAGATTGACATGTTTGCTGATAATAATTTCAGTAGTTTTATTTCTCGACTTTCCGGTTGTATTGGCTTATGAGCCAGCTGTGCAGTGGGAAAAGACATTCGGTGGAACTGATTATGACGGGGCCTCTTCGGTTCAGCAGACTTCTGATGGAGGATATATAATTGCAGGTTGGACCAGATCCTTTGGAGCAGGGGATAGCGACGTATACCTTATTAAGACCGACCCGAATGGAAATTCGATATGGCAAATGACCTCTGACAGCTCCTCTCAGGACTTTGGCTATTCGGTTCAGCAGACCTCCGACGGTGGATATATAATCTCCGGTGCGTTTTTCTCCAATGTATGCCTTATAAAAACTGATTCAGACGGAAATAGTATCTGGGAAAAATACTTCGGAGGAAGTTATTTTGACATAGGCTATTCAGTTCAGCAAACAATGGATGGCGGATATATAATAGCAGGCAGAACCAGTTCCTTTGGCGCAGGGGATAGCGACGTATACCTTATAAAGACTGATCCAAATGGAGATAGCATCTGGGAAAAGACATTCGGCGGAAGTGACTATGAATTTGGACAATCGGTTCATCAGACCTCTGACGGCGGATACATAATCGCAGGCAGCACCCGTTCCTTTGGTGTAGGGGAGAGCGACGTATACCTTGTAAAGACTGATTCAGACGGAAATAGCACCTGGGAAAAGACATTCGGCGGAAGTGACTACGACGTGGGCTCTTCGGTTCAACAGACCTCTGACGGCGGATATATAATCGCAGGCTGGACCAAATCCTTTGGCGCAGGGGGATACGATATTTATATAATAAAGGCCGATTCCGATGGTAACCTGCTTTGGCAAAAGGCCTTAAGTGGAAGTGGTCAGGCCAGTGCCGAGTCGATT
This sequence comes from uncultured Pirellulales bacterium, assembly GCA_964461285.1. Classification (GTDB taxonomy): domain Bacteria; phylum Planctomycetota; class Phycisphaerae; order Sedimentisphaerales; family Anaerobacaceae; genus CAZBWE01. The sequence continues at coordinate 8,129 of CAYWUO010000060.1, read as the reverse complement.
CAGCAGACATCAGACGGCGGATACATAATCGCAGGCTCTACCACTTCATTTGGCGCAGGGTACGCTGATGTTTATCTAATAAAACTATCTTCTGAGGATTGTCAATATCTGCTTTTCGGAGATGTAAACAACGATTGCAGATTTGACTTTTATGACTTCGCAACAATGGCCGAGAACTGGCTAATCGATTGCCGAACCGAGGTGGATAATCCAGCGTGTATACCAAAATAGAAACGGTCTGGTTCGAAGAAGCTGAATCCTGACCGTAATTAGCTTTGAAATGGAGTTAAGCTGACTTTTTGGTAGGTAAGTTTATATTGATTTAGGGCCTGTGCTGATTGTTGGTGCAGTACAGGCCCACTTTTTCTTCTGTCGTTTTGTTCAGCTTTTTGGCAGGCTGATTTTGAATATGCTGCCCTTGCCGGGCTCTGATTCGACCGATATCAGGCCGTTATGGGTATCTATCACTTTTTTACAAAATGCAAGACCGAGTCCGGAACCCGAATATTGGGATGGTGAGTTCGCATCTGTTTTCGTCGTGAAAAAAGACTTAAAGATGTTTTTCAGATTAGCCGGTTCAATCCCACAGCCGGTGTCGGCAACCTCTATTTGTACTATATCACTTTGCTCTATAGCTTTGATGCTTAATACTCCGCCTCTCAGAAGCATTGCATCGCGGGCGTTGAGAATCAAATTCATTAAAACCTGCTGAATTTGGACCGGCACCGCCCACACAGAAAGGCCTTGCGGGATTTGAATCTCTACCGTTATCCCGTCCTTGCCGAAGTCCCTGCACAAACTGCTGAAAATATCCTCTATCAGGGTAATTAGTTGTACTTTTTTCTTTTCTTGACTTTCGCCGTTTGCCAGAGCGAGCATACTTTCCATAATCTTCGAGGCACGCTCACAACTTTTCACTGTCTTTTGAAGCACCTTCTCAGCCAGCGCCTTATCATCGGGATTCTTCAGCGCAAGACTTGCATAGCTGTTTATGGGAGTGAGAAGATTATTGATTTCGTGGGCTATCATATAGCTGACCATCCCGATATTAGCAAGCACCTGCAGATGGGCTACCTGGCCTTGTAAACCATCATTTTCCTGCCGCTGGCTGGTCAGTTGCTGGTGCAGTGAAAGCCGTTTTTCTATAATACTTGCCAATTATCTGCTTCCCGTATAGAATTTAATAGTTGCTGGTAAATCGTACCTGACACTATTGACTTACAGATATTTATATCGACTTCTAACGCAGTTTTTCTTGAACAATGAACCCCGTTAGAAATTTAATGAAAAACGGGGTAATACAAATAGGGCAAAACAATACAAAAAAGAAAGGATTCTAACGGGGTGAATGAGCAGGCAATCTTAGAGGAGCTTCTGGCTCTGCTTGAAGCCAACAATGTAAAAATCCGCAGCGAGCCACTCGGCGGCAGCGGCGGGGGGCTTTGCTCTATAAAGGGTGAGCAAATCTTTTTTGCAGATACCCAGGCCGCATCTGCCGATACCGCCGCTCTCTGTGCCGAAGCCGTCGTAAAACTCGTTGATATCGAGAAGGTTTTTATCAAACCTCAGGTCCGCCAGTTCATCGAAAATAACGTTAACATTAAAAAGGAACAATAAAATGTCGGCAAAAGTGGCAATTATGGTTGACGAAATGTACCAAACACTCGAAGTCTGGTATCCCTACTATCGATTTAAGGAAGCTCTCCTGCACGTTGATTTTGTTGCAGCCGAGGCGAAAAAACAGTATCATTCGAAAGAAGGCTATCCCTGTAAATCGGATATTTCAGCCAAAGATGCGAATGTCGACGATTATGATTGTATGGTTGTGCCGGGCGGTTTCGCTGCAGATTTTATGAGAAGAAACCCGGATGTTATAAAATTCGCAAATGATATGGTAAATGCGGGCAAACTTATTGCCGCCATTTGTCACGGCGGTTGGCTGCTGTGCAGCACAAATATATACAAAGGCAAAAAGGCAACCTGTTTTATGGCAATAAGGGACGATATCAAGAATGCCGGTGCCGATTATATAGATGACGAATGTGTCGTGGACGGCAATTTGATTACTTCACGCAAACCGGATGATTTACCGGCCTTTTGCAGGGAAATCTTAAAGGCCTTGGATCGGTAATGAGTCAGAAGATAGGAGCTTTTTATGGCTAAGCCTAAAAAAGAGGAAGAACAGGATAAAACACCGACCATTTTGATTGTCGATGACGACCAGCCGAGTCTTGAGCTTTTACAGGCATATCTTGAGGATGTTGACTGCCGGACCCTATCCGCCAAAGATGGCCTGCAGGCACTGAAGATTATAGGTAAATCACCACCTGACCTGGTCCTGCTCGATATTATGATGCCCAAAATGAGCGGCTTCGAGGTCTGTAAAAAAATAAAAAACGACCCTAAAACCGCTGACATCCCTGTAATTATGGTAACCGCACTTAACGAGTTTGGCGACATAGAGCAGGGTATTAATTCCGGAACTGACGATTTTATCAGCAAGCCCGTCAATAAGCTCGAATTATTAACACGTGTGAAAACTATGCTCAAATTAAAACACTTAAGCGATACACTTGAACGCACATTGGCATATCTGAGCGAGATAGAAAAACAGACCCGCATACCGGCATCGGATTAGGAAAATATTTCAGCAGGGCAGGGGGGATGAAATCCGATAATTGCCTTGCTCACAAGACTTGTCTTTCCCGCGCAAGCGGGAAAATCCATACATCACACACAACCGCCATAAATTCGGCACAAAATGAAAATCCGAACCACCAATAGCCAAATCCTTGATTAACACACATTCATTTATTGTCGATATTTTTAGCGGTATATCGTGCCTGGATAAGTTGTTCGGCTCGATAAACAAAATATGGGTGGTGGGTAGTGAAAGCAAAGTTATGAGTCAGCTTCTCGAAATCCTCGGCAGGGCGATAACAATCGACACTGCCGATTTAATATGGCATTGGCTGAATACCGTCAGAATCCCGAAGGATAGCGGCGACTCTGTTCGATATCAACAGCTAAATATTGTCATTGAGCTGATGGGTGATTTAAAACTCGATGCCGCTAATGACCAGCTGAGGTTTTATCTTTTTGACAATCCCTCCTGCGTATTTGGCCGAATGGCCGCCGCCGCTGTCTGCTTTCGCAACAACCAGATACAAAATGCCCTCGAAGAGCTCAACTCGGTCTATATGCGCCAGCCGAATAACACTATGGCTCTGTACGCTCTTGGTTATTGTTATGAGCGGCTCGGAAAGGAAGCTCAGGCCGTGGAGTTTTATCAGGACTGTCTGAAGTTCAAAAGCTATCTGCAGCTCCCTGCTCAGCGGCTCGCCGCCATTTATTTCAAAAACGGCCAGCTCGAAAAAACTATACAGCAATACCAGCTTTTGAAAAGCGAATATCCCGATGACATCTCGGCTCTTGTCACACTTGGGCACTTGTATATTGCTAACGGCGAATATTTGGAGGCCGTTGACACATTCAATACTGCTATTTTAATTCATCCGGACAATTTCAATACTCAAAATGACGATACCGACCAGCTTATTGCCGGGGGACAGCTTCACGAGGCCCTCGAGGCGGTTGAGGATTTACTGCAGACTCAGCCGGAAAGCACGGAAATGCTGATAAAACGAGCGGATATTCTTGGTATGATGGGTGATACCGCTGAGGCCGTCTCGCAATATGAACAGGCACTTCGCCTTTGCCCTGATTTTCTCGAGGCAACCATAAAGCTCGGAAGTCTCCTCATGCAGACAGGTGCTGCACAGCTTGCCGCCCGGCAATTTAACAGGGCGGTCGAAATCAACGACAGAATTGTTGATGCCTATATCGGCCTGGCTATTGCTCAGAAATTAGCTGGTAGCGTTTCTGATGCCCTGGTAACATTATCGCTGGCCTCCGCTATCCAGCCGAACAGCTCTTTGTTATTCGCCCAAACGGCCTCGTTGCAATTCCAGGCCGGATTGGAGCATAATTCGCTTAGTGAATATAATCACGACATAATTAAAACTGTTATTGCGGCACATCAGCGTCAAATTGCTCGTCAGCCGCAAAATCCCGACCTCTATTATCGGCTCGGTATTTTAATGATGTGCATCGAAAATCTTGAACAGGCTATAACGTCATTTCAGTTTGCTTTGGAAATAAATCCTACTTATCACAGGGCCAAAAGCAAATTAGCCGTTTGTTTGTTTGAATCGAATCAAAAAGAACTTGCTCTTAAACATCTTTCTGCCTCGATTTGTCTTGATAAAACAACGCTTGATTTGCATTATAAAACAGCTTTGCTTTATTGTGATAAAATCAAGTTTGCTTCTTCTCTTATGAATCTTGACCGTTTGCTCGAGAAAAATTTTACTTCTTCTATGCCGATTGCAAACATTTCAATTGTTTTGCAGAATCTGGGTCTTTTGGACAGGGTTACATTTATGTGGGATAGTCTTGCTGATACCACTAATCAGGCGATTAATAACAACTTTTAGTTATTATTGCATCGTATAAGACAAAATTTCTGAAAAGCCGTTTGTCATACCTTTAATCAAAAAACCCAATGAAACATAACATATCTTATGGGACGTTGTTTGTGGGTTGGTTTTCTTGTTTCTCTTTATCCAGCATCAAGAATCTAACATCTATTATCCAGATATCTTTTATTCAAGAAATGAGAAAACAGGTTTGAATTTAATATAAAAGTTTAAACGAATCTTTCGCTAATCTCACTTGACCTTGTTGAAGACGTGAGACAAGAGAAGAATGAAAGGGAAATGTGATTAGTCTTGACCATACTTGACCAACGGATTGGGAATCCGTAGGTATCTGGGTTGCCTTGGACATCCTTTTCCTTACTGTACCGAATCGCGGATAAAACGAAAAACACAGGCTCACTGGTGAAGGCAGCTTTTTGGCCCGAATACCTGTGAAGACGGTTGTTAGCCATTTGCCAGGAAACCTTCATGAAATACAACTATGCCTTGTGGAACCTTTGAAGTAAACGGCAAAATAAGGAAAACCTCTTGCGGGACACCCTCATGAACAAGTTCTGGGAAATTCCGGAAACCAAACCTCTGATAGAAGTTAGGGTCTCCAACAAGGGCGCAGCCTTGGCCGCCCAGCTCTTTCAGCAAAGACAACCCTTCGTTGACAAGCGATTTCCCAATGCCTTGCTTGTGATAATCCGGTAATACAGAAACTGGACCGAGGCCGTACCAGCCTATTGAATTGTCGGAAATTGTTACCGGGGAAAAAGAGATATGACCGACAATTCTCCCATCAATTTCCGCCACAAGAGAAATAGTCAGCGCTTCTGCAGCACGCAATGCTTTTATTATGAATTGTTCTGTGTGATTGCTTATCGGGAGAGTCCGGAAGGCAGCAATTGTGACTTCTGTTATTTTATCAATATCTGAAACTGTTTCTTTTCTGATGATCATTTGAAACTCCGGTTTATTGGGCTCATTCTGAATATGGCTAACGCTGGGGCTCATTCGCGACGCGGAGCGGCGTCGAGATGAAGCACCATGTTCTGACGTTTCATATGTCACGGTCATTACTCTATTTCAATCTCTTTGGAAAGTCTGATAGTGAATCATTTTGTGGCATACCTGATAAGTCTGATAAAGTAGAATTTGAATTAGAAGTTTTGTTTGATGTCCCAACGTCAGTATTATTTTTATACGTGTTAATTTCCTGTTCTAATTCTGCCACTTGCTGTGATTGTGCTACATTTTTCTGTATTAACTGAGATTTCCCATATAATTTGGAAGTAATTTCCTCATCTTTTACCTCCTTCGTTAGCCGTGAAGCTGACGTTTTTGGCAACTAAGCTATGGAAAGTATAGCACAAGCTCTCACAAAAAGTCAAGCGAAATTAGATCCTAAAATGCCTTTTCCTGCTCCCTAAGTGATAGTGGCTTGCCTAAGATTTCGTAATGAAGAATCGCCCTTCTTAATTCCTCCGAATCGCTAAAATCCAATGAAGGTGTTTCATACAAAATCGTTTCGGAAATATCTTCAGAAGCCATAGGACGAGATTGAACCTGTTCAAATTCTTTAACTGTTTCATCGATAATTGCAGGAAGTTTATCAATTCCGGGCTGAATCTCTGGCGACTCTTTAATTTTAACTCGTTTTTGCTCTTTTACGACCATTGATTGAGATTCAACATATATAGGTTTACGAACAAAAGGTTTTGGCTGTTTTGTTTCAGCAGATTCCGTTTTGATTGTTACTCGATTCTGTTGGTCAGATACGGCTATGGCGGGGTGAGGTTGCCTGTCCTGAGTATGGTCGAAGGGCGCCTTTTGTTCCTCCTGACCACCCTCTTTGTCTTCGAGCTTCTTGCTTTTTGAGGCTTTAAGAATAGCACCAAGACCATAGACAGCTGCCATAATCACGATGACCAGAATCTGCATCCAGCCTTCGAAATCCTCGTTTTTCGCCAAAAAAACAGATTGTGCTAAAAAGTAATACATAATATTTTTATCTACGCAATACGCGACACGCAATAATCAATACGCACAACGAACTACTCAATACGCGATACGCAATACGAAATCACTCCTTCTTCTTTGGCTTTGCTATAGATTCTCGCATCGATGTATCGGCGCTTATATTTTTCATCCGGTAATAATCCATAATCCCGAGATTGCCTTTCTTGAAGGCCTCAGCCATAGCTAATGGCACCTTCGACTCGTTTTCTACCACCAGTGCTCGCATTTCCTGCTCCCGGGCGACCGCCATTGCACGCCGTTTCTCCGCTTCTGCCTTTGCCCTTTCCAAATCGGCATAGGCCTGGGCCTTCTGCAGTGCTGCACCGATATTCTCGCCCACATCGACGTCGGCTATATCGATTGATAGAATCTCAAAGGCTGTACCTGCATCTAACCCCTTCGACAGAACGGCCTTGGAAATACTATCCGGATTTTCCAGAACGCTCTTATATGTTATAGCACTGCCGATAGTCGTAACGATTCCTTCTCCCACACGGGCGATTACTGTCTCTTCAGTAGCACCGCCGACTAATCGCTCGATATTGGCCCGTACTGTTACCCTCGCCTTGGCTTTCAATTGGATGCCGTCCTGCGCGACAGCGTCTATAGTGTTCCTGCCCTTTGATGGGTCGGGGCAATCAATCACTCTTGGATTTACACTCGTTTTAACTGCATCGAGAATGTCACGACCAGCCAGGTCAATCGCCGTTGCCGTCTGAAATGATAAATCGATGTTCGCCCTGTTGGCAGCGACTAATGCACGTACCACATTTGGAACGTTGCCCCGAGCTAAAAAATGGCTCTCTAAATCACGAGTCGTCAGCGTAAGCCCTGCCTGAACTCCCATTATCTTGCTCAAAACTATCGTCCGCGTATCGACTTTTCTCAGCCACATCCCGATAAGCTCGGAAAATTTAACGTCTGCTCGGGACAATTTCGCCTGAAGCCACAACCTGAAAAACTTTAAGAACAGCAGGAATATTACAAAAACTACAAGGATAAGTATTATAAATGCTGCTATTCCGACGGCTCTCAATGGATTTTCTGCTGCCAGGATTGTTTTTGTTATGTTATACATCTTTTCGTCCTTTCATTAACTTTCCTCTATTACACGAACTGTTAGCTGTGTGCTTTGTACGCGGATAACCTCTACTTTTTTGCCTTTATCGACGTAACCGCTTTCAGCTACACATTCGATTCTTTGTCCCGAAAAATCGCACATCCCAACCGGCCGAAGCGGACTAATCACAACGCCAACGGCACCGAGCATATCTTTTAATTCGGGAGTATCAGGAACTGCATCGCCCTGCTGCCGTTTAGGGGGCGTCAGTGTCACGCTCTTGCCGAATCTTGTCTTGGGAAATATCTTGTAAGCGATAATCAAAACCGATGGTATCATCACAAGGGCAACGCCTACACCAACGATACCCGCAATTGTGCTGTAATGAAAAAATATTGCCACCCCCCCTATCAGGCACGCCATGGCGCATATACTGATTAAACCTCCGCTTGGCACGAATACTTCAGCTACTATCAGAGCCGCACATGCAAGGTACAGAAAAACAGCAAATATAAGCCACCAAATCATCTATATTCCCTGCCACTAAACAGTTAATTAATTATCTA
>CAYWUO010000059.1:0-11850 GCA_964461285.1 uncultured Pirellulales bacterium | reverse complement strand
ATGGTGCTTGTACGAACACCGCACGCCGGACTGACCCTGGGTAGTGCATTTTGCCAAATCAATTACTAATTTCGCTGCCATACAAATCCTCGTTTATCCTAATCCCAGATATTGGGATATTCTTTTATCTGTTCGTAGGTGAAAACCGGCCCATCCTTACATACATAATACTTGCCAATCATACAATGGCCGCATTTACCAAAACCACAGCTCATATTCTTTTCCATCGAAAGATAGATGTCCTTAGGTGCAAATCCAAACTCCAGCAACTTCAACGTAGCGAATTTCATCATAATCGGCGGACCACAAACCACAGCTACGGCATTTTTAATATCCACATCTGCCGGGTTAAGAATCGTAGTTACTACACCGACGTTGTCTTTCCATTGGCCGTTCGCTTTATCAACGGTGAGCTTAATATCAACGCCATCAATTTTCTGCCAGGAGCCGAAAAGCGTGTTTTTATAGATAAAATCTTCCGGTGTTTTTGCCCCGTACCGGCACATAACAGTTTTGAAATCCTTTATCCTGTCAACCAGGGTCAAAAATAGCGACCTGATTGGCGCCAACCCCACACCCCCGCCGACGATGTAAACTTCTTTGCCGACAAAATCATTAACCGGATATCCGTTGCCATAAGGACCACGAATACCGACCTTTTGCCCTTTTTTGCATTCGTGCAACAAACCCGTCATCCGCCCGGCCTTCATAATAGTAATATCCATTTGCTCGGTAACAGCCGGAAATGAGGATGGCGTAAACGGTGCTTCACCTTCACCGGGTAAAGTTAATTCTATAAACTGGCCCGTTTTAAATTTAAAGTTTTCCTCAGGTACAATAACGAATGTTTTAATCGTCGATGATTCATCTATAACATCCGTGATTTCGCCGTTAATAGGTTGGTAAAGATTCCGGTTCATTTTGCAACTTTCACTTCTTTTTTACTTTTGCCCTTAAGTTCCTCATTCAATTTCTTAAGAACATTACGTATATCAACCGCACCGGCTTCCGCATCGACACATCTGCCGCATCCGACACACATATTGATACCGTACCTGTCGACGAAATATGCCAGCTTATGCATAAGGCGGTGCCTTAGTCTATCGCCAAGCACTTTGCGCGGATTTGCACCGCCGGCTACCTGGGCATAAGCAAGCCGCATACAACTATCCCACATCTTCATCTTGGCAAAATAATCTTTCTGCTTCGTGTCGTAAAGATAAAAACAGTGACAGGTGGGGCAAACCCTTGTGCACGCCTGACATTCAACACAGGTCTTCGCTTCTTCATCATACACATCTGTATCCTGCGTGGCTGTCATAACATCTCTGATTGGCGTATCGAACTTCAACTCGGCATTTTGCTGCTCGAGCTGCTTTATTGTCTCTGCCCTGATTTTATCCCGCTCAACCAAAGCACCCTCGGGGATATCGGTGAACAGCTGGGAGTGTTTTTCAAGAAAATCCCCGCCTTTCTGCGAACCTGCCTCGACGATAAAGCCGTCTTTTACCTGCGAAATATTCAAGTCAAACCTGCTTTCGGCATAGGGCTGACCATCAAGAATATTGCAGAAACAACTCTCAGCCGGCTCGAAGCAGTCGGAAGAGATAACAAGCATTTTTTCCCGTCGAGCAACATAAAGCGGGTCCTTGAATTCATCCTCTAAAAAAACATTGTCCAGGACCTCTATAGAGCGCAAATCGCAATCTTTAAGCCCGAAGACGGCAAAAGGCTTTATCTGCTCCGGCTCGAAAGGTTCAGGAAAAACCGCAGCAAGCTCGCGCAGTGGAAACAAAAACTCTTTTACCGGTGTACAGACACGTATGTTATTTAATTCTACTTCATTCGTGCTGGAGGGGTCATAAACATTGAATACGTAATGCTGGCCGGCCTTTTTGGGAATATAAAGGTCCATCTGCCCGGCAACAGCATCCAGGAACGGCTTTAACTGGCTTATAAAAACTTTTTCCATTTTTTTCTCTTTAATCCACCGAACGTCTGGCGGGTAAACTTTCAAATCGAGCTACTATTTGCACTTTAACCCGCCGGTATATAATACGGCAAACGAGCAAGGTCCATTGCGATATCAATAGTGATTACCTTGACCCTTTTGGGTACTGTAATATAACAGGGAGAAAAATTCAAGATTCCCTTTATGCCCGCCTTGACCAACGCATCGGCTGTTTTCTGGGCAGCCTCGCGTGGTACGGCTATAATAGCAAGATTGACTTTCCGTTTTTTCAAAGAAGAAAGGCTCGAAGCAGCTTCAACTACAATATTGCCTATTTTCCTGCCTATTTTTTTAGGGTCATTATCAAAGGCAGAAGCTATGTCGAAACCATATATTTTAAATCCGGGATATGCCAAAACGGCCGAGCCCAGATTACCTACCCCAATCAAAGCTACCTTCCGAACAATATTAATTCTTAGAATTTTTTTTATTTCCCTTGCGAGTTTTCCAGTGTCATAGCCCACTCCACGTGTGCCAAAATCACCAAAATAGGAAAAATCCTTTCTTATTTGCCAGGGCTGAACACCTACGAAGTCAGCCATATCTTTGCTGGATATGCTCTTCTGGCCCTGCTCTGACAGAAACAGCAAAGCCCTGAAGTAAACCGGCAACCGCCGGATAGTTTCATCAGGAATTTTATAGTACCTCATAACTTGTGCTACGATTACTTGACACTTGTGTTCACATTCACAAACTATATGGCATTCTATCAGTAATGATAATATCTGTCAAGAAAGTTTGTTTTATTTCCGGCGGGCCACAAAAGGCTGGCTATTTAACTACTTTATGGATATGAAGTTACGTTACACAACAAAAACGTGAAATTGAGTCTTTTAATTACGCCGCACAAGCAGCCCAGATTATACATTAACGAAGAAAAACGGTATAACCGCCGGATTTTCACTCTATGTTTTCAACCGATGGGCCTATGGCGTTACCTGAAAACTAACCGAGCGCAAAGCAAATACCAGATGAGCATTATTGAAGTGTGCTTCGGTGAACTGCCTGCAATCTTATTTTGTGCCGGCTTGATTCTCAACGACGGTATCTTCCAGAAGTTCATCCGTTTCTTCCGGTAACACATTTTCCGCAGGCTCGTAGGATAAAGGCAGAAAGACAGTAAAGGTTGTTCCTTTATCAACCTCACTTTCGACCTCAATCCTACCGCCGTGTACCGTCACAATTTTCTTCACGATGGCAAGACCCAAACCAGTGCCTTTAATTTGCTGACCGGGCTGATGTACTCGGTAAAACCTGTCGAATATTTTTGGAAGTGCTTCCCTGGGCATCCCCATACCCGTATCGCGAACCTGTATAACTAAATCTTCGCCCTGCTTTCGAGCACAAACGGCAACCTGGCCGTCTTCAGGCGTAAACTTAACTGCATTACTAATCAAATTTGTTATGACCTGAATAATTCTGTCACTATCAAACCTGGCTTTTGGCAAATTATCATCAAATTCAACAGAAAGATTTACCTTTTTCTTCTTCGCATAGGGGGCCATTGTATTATATGTATCCTGAATAACTTCCCTGATATCGTTGTCCTGTATATGAAATTTCATTTTGTTGGCACTTAGCTTTTGAAAGTCCAGAACCTCGTTTATTAATCTGTAAAGCCTATCTACATTTCTCTTTGCGATTTCCATGAAGTGCTTTTGGTCTTTATTAATTTTTCCCGCTATTTCGTCTGAAACAATGGTGATAGCTTCTTTCATAGATGTCAAAGGCGTCCTCAGCTCATGCGAAACCGTAGATATAAACTGTGACTTTATTTCCATTGTCTCTTTTAATTGTTCCTCTGCCCTTTTGCGTTCAGTGATGTCGGTGATGACGCCTATCGAACCTATTACCTTCCCTTCCGGATTTTTCAGAACGCTTAGTGAGACATTAACATCAATCAAGTCTCCATTTTTCTTCGTCATCTTTGTTTCAAGATGATGCTGCATTCCCTTTTGCCGGACATTATGCTCTCTTATTTTCTGCCACTGTCCCTCAGGATAGAGTGACTTCACCGGCCTGAGGTACAAATCTTCTTTATTCATACCGAGAAGATTTTCTGTGAATTTGTTCCAGGAAATAAGTCGCTCCTGTTCATCAACGAGCGAGATAGCAACCGCAGAATTTTCGAAGATTGTTCGGTACTTGTCTTCCGCCAGCCGACGTTCACGCTCTGCTATCTTATGCTCGGTGATGTCATTAATAGCAATGACTGCGTGTGTGCAACCATCTATTATCGCAGGTTCGCCGCTTATACGAAACCAACGTTTAGTTCGTTTATCATTAACCTTAAGTGTCGGTCGAATCTCTATCTCATGAACCGGCTGCCCTGAATCTAATATCGTATCTATGGCTTTATGAAGCTGGCATACTTCACAGGCGGGGCTGTTCCCACAGCCTTTCCCACTGCTTATAGTGTTCATACAGCCCAGAGCATCACCGAATCGTTGATTAATAATCTGCTTATAATCCTTGTTAAGCATCTGCCTGATGGCATTATTGACACGCTTGACCACCATATGTCCGTCGATTAACATCATACCGACAGGTGTTGCGTCAAATATCGCTCCTATATTTTTTTGCTTTTCATCAAGTACTTTTTTAATCCGCTTGCGCTCGATGGCATACCGTACAGCGCGAGTAAGCAGGTTTTTATCAACCTGCCCCTTGACAAGATAGTCCTCTACCCCCTTCTTCACCGCCATTACTGCCGTTTCTTCATCGTCAAGACCACTGAGCACAATAACAGGCACATCCGGGGCCTTGGTGGATATTTCATTGAAAGACTCAATCCCCTGACTGTCCGGCAGGCCGAGGTCGAGAAAAACTATGTCAAAAGTATCTTTATCAAGAAGCTCAAGTGCAGTACTAAGACGTTCCGCGGATTTTATATCTGAAATAAACAACGCCGATTCAGACAGCAGTCTATGCAGCAATTTGCTGTCAATTATATCGTCTTCGACTATGAGTATTTCTAAAGGTTTTGGAATATCAGAATCCATCTATAGCTCTGTTATTGTAAATATTTTTTGTTCGGCGAACTGTCCTCTTTGTTCCTTATGTGATGTATGGTCAGCTTCTATATACTACCGTCCGTTTTATTTTCCAGAGTGTTTGATATCTTTTCCATCAATTCTGTGAAATCAAATGGTTTAGTCACGTAATCTGCTACGCCGATGTCGGCAGCTTTAGCTATATCCTTTTTATCGCTGTACGCGGTAAGCATTATTACGGGTATGTCCTTTAGCTCCGGACGACTCTTTAGGCGTTCGAGCATCTCGTGGCCGTCCATAATCGGCATATTAATATCTAACAATATAAGGTCCGGCTTTTCGTCTGCCGCTTTTTCCAGACCTTCTTTGCCATTGCCGGCTGTAATAACCTCAAAATCGCAAAATTTAAGGCGGTATTGGATTGTGCTGACTATATCAGCTTCGTCATCAACGACAAGTATTCTGGCTCGAGTGGTTTTCTTTTTTGACTTAAATAATCCCAACATTATAGGTTCCCTCTTCTTTAAGTCTCTTTATAAACTTCCTGTATTTTCTTGATTGCAGAACTGCTTTGTCAATTTTCTATCGACCCAAACTGATTGTAAAATTAGCAAAGAATAATACTAATGTAATGATTTGAAGACTCAGTTCCGCGTTTAGAGCCGGCCCATACAGTTTTTCTTAGGCCGCAAGCCAACACTAATTTGGTCAATGTGGCGAAAAACCAAATAAAGCGATATGAGAAGTTATAAATAAAGAGTCTATCAGAAAAAACTGGATTATCGGTCATAGACCCTATCACTTTTCTGATACTCATAAGTTCTTTACTTATTTTAGTATCGGACTTCTATGTCGCCAAAAGATCGGTCAAATACGATAGATATAACCTTCTCATTAAGTATTCATTGAGCCGTGTCGATAGTGATTGTAAGTCCGCATAACCAGATGCTCAAAATATATACTATGCAAAAGCAAGACCACATAATTTCATATGTTTTACAAGAGAATATTCTTGATGAAAACAGCCTGCAAAAGGTTCTCGAAGAGCAGGAAAAAAGCGGCCAAAGCCTGATTAGCATCCTCAAAAAAAATAACCTCGTAAATGAAGACCAGCTTATAAAGATAATTGCCTCCGGTAATGGAATAGAATTCATAAACCTTTCACCGGATATGGTGGATACCATAGCTACCCATATGGTGACATATGAGATGGCAAACCAATACAATATAATACCCGTAAAAAAAGAGGATAACAAGCTGCTGGTGGCAATGAGTTCGCCCCTGAATCTTGCTGTAAGGGACGAAATAGAGATGAGGACGGGTTTTAAGGTGGTTCCCCTCGCTGCTACCCAGAGTGCAATCAGACAGGCTATTACATATCATTTCAACGTACAAAACATCACACGCCAGGCAATAGCTTCGATGCGGTTAAAGACAGAAGGCAGCAAAGATGGGACAGGAGAGGACGAGTACGGAAATATGTCACAGCATGTTGCCGATGTCCCTGTTACGAGTCTTGTTTCTTCCATATTAAATGGAGCGATTGATGCTCGCGCAAGTGATATACATATCGAGCCACAACAGCCTGATATGAGAGTGCGGTACCGCATAGATGGAATCTTACACGACGCAGTCAGCATACCTTCGTCGGTACAGCTTGCTGTAGTATCACATATTAAAGTTAATGCTAATATGGATATTTCTGAGCGAAGAATCCCACAGGACGGCCATATGACTGTTCAGCATGATGGCAAAGAGTATGATATGAGAGTGTCGTCATTGCCGGGAGTAGGAGGAGAAAAAATAGTCATAAGGATTCTCGATAAGGACGCAATGAAATGGTCGCTTGATACTGTTGTGCCCTGCCCCGACGATAATAGAAGATTTCGGGAATTGGCCGGCAATCCCTATGGCATGATACTTTTGACCGGACCGACCGGAAGCGGTAAAACGACAACGCTCTACTCGGTTCTGCAATTGCTAAATACTCCCGAAAAAAATATCGTTACAGTCGAGGACCCTGTAGAATATCGCCTCGAAGGTATAACGCAGTTGCAGGTCAAGCCAATCGCGGGTTTGACGTTTGCCTCAGCATTGCGAAGCATAGTTCGGCAGGACCCGGATATCATATTAATAGGCGAGATTCGTGATTATGAGACAGCAGAAATAGCTATCAGTGCCGCCCTGACAGGACATCTGGTGCTAAGCACGTTGCATACCAATGATGCGGCAGGTGCGATATCGCGACTAATCAATCTCGGAATAGCACCGTTTCTTGTCGCTTCATCGCTTTTAGGAACAGTTGCACAAAGGCTTTTAAGAACCTCCTGCTCCGCTTGCAAGCAGGCATATCAACCTACTGATGATGAATTAAAATATTTGTTCGATGAATCTCGCGGAGACAAGAAAACAGAACTTTATCGGGGAACAGGGTGTAATAATTGCTATGATAGCGGATATCACGGGCGAAAGGGCGTTTTCGAGATATTGCCAATTTCTCCTGCAATAAGAAAAATGATAGTAGATGGAAGCAGCGATGATGCAATTAAGCAACAGGCGATTGAAGAAGGCATGAAAACACTTCGCAGAAGTGCTATAAACGATGTTCTCGACGGTGCAACAACATTAGATGAAATGATTCGAGTTATAGATATGAGGGTGGAGTGATGGCGGTTTACCAATACCTGGCAAAGGATGGAACCGGCAGGAAACTCTCCGGCGAATACACAGACGTTGAGAGTGTTATGGGGCTGAGAGATGAGCTGGCCAAGATAGGCTGTGTCCTCGTAAAGGCCCATCGGAAAAAAACCACAGATATAAGACGCAAGAAAATAAAGCTTTCGGAAGTAGTCGCTTTTGCATATAAGTTTGCAGGGATGTATTCTGCCGGTCTGTCAATACTGAGCTGCCTGCAGACGCTGGAAGAGCAGACCGAGAATCAGGCCTTCAAATATGTAATCGCTGATATCAGCAAAAGCGTACAGGCCGGTTCAAGCCTAAAAAACGCCTGCGAAAAACACAGAAACATATTCTCAGATTTCTTTCTCGGAATGATTGAGGCAGGTGAATCTTCGGGTAAGCTTGGAGCAACACTCGAAATGAGCGCTGTGTACCTGGAAAAACAGGCAAATATAAGACGAAAGGTCGTATCTGCCTTTGCTTATCCTGTTATAGTAACTATTACGTGCTTAGCAGTTATCACTTTTCTTTTAATTTTTGTTATACCGGTCTTCATGAAATTGTACAAGCAGGTACATGCACCGCTGCCTGGCCCAACCCGATTTCTCGTCGGTTTAAGTACTACGATAACGGAATGGTGGTGGGCAATCATTATCGTGGCAGCGGCTGGAGCAATGGCGTTACGATGGTTCTTAAAAAATCCACAAACAAGGGCATGGTGGGATACTTTCAAACTGAATATGCCCCTTTTTGGCAAACTAAATCGCATGCTTGTTGTTTCGCATTTTACAAGAACTTTCGCTATGCTTATATCAGTCGGTATTTCACTGATTGATGCACTGGATGTAGCATGTGCGGTTGCTCACAATCACAAAATGGCCGAAATCACCAAAAACCTGAAGACAGAAATCAAGGCAGGTAAAACTGTATCAGAAGCTTTTAAAAATTATGCAATTTTTCCTCCGATAATTACACAACTGGCTGCTTCAGGGGAACAGGCAGGTCAAAGTCAATTACCGGAAATGTTAAACAAAGGCGCTGATCTTATTGACAAAGATGTTGACAAGGCAATAAATTCTTTGCTTGTGAAATTAGAGCCGGCCTTGACGCTTTTGATGGGTGTTATTGTCGGATTTATCCTTATGGGGGCATATTTGCCTATGTTCGATTATATGGGCCATTTGGAATAATCCACATAAGAAAAATCAATAAGGTTTATATGTGGATAAATAAGTTTTGACAAAATCCGGTTGATTTTACTTTGCCCGAATTAGAAGATTTGGACATAGGTTTTTTTGTGTTAAAGTTTAATTATGGGGGCAACTGCAAATAACAGGTGATCACCTCCGATAAAAAGCTTCCCGTGAGGGGAATATCCGGATTGCCGAGCTAATTTGTAAGCTGACCTGATGGTTTTTTCATCGGTCTTTTATAAAGTAGCTGATGTTTTATGACGATTATCTAATTGGCTAATGTGAGAAATATTTCTTTTTAGAAAGGGAAAAAATAATGAAACAATTGAAGAACAGAAAAGGTCTTACGCTAATCGAATTGCTCATCGTGGTAATAATTTTAGGGGCATTAGCGGCAATTGCTATTCCAAGGATGTCTTCAAGTTCGGATACCGCCAAGAAAAGGGCCTGCCAGACTAATCAAGCTACAATGGACACTCAAATCGAATTGTACCATGCAAATTCTGCTGACGGCTCCTGGCCTACCTTTGCTACTTTCGTAATCGACGCCAACTACTTCCCTGATGGAGCTCCTGCCTGTCCGAGTGGTGGAAACTATTCGATGGACGCTACTACCCATCGTACTTTATGCAGCATTAGCGGTCATTAATCAAGAGAACAAAACGCTTACAGCGTGTAAAAAACCAAAAGACGTATATGGCAGAGGAAAGTGGAACCGCCTTGGTGGTTCCTTTTTTTCTTGTATATTGCGGATTAGCGTTATGAAAAACAAATGCAAGGCCCACACACTCATCGAGCTTATTATAATCGTGGCGATTTTAGGCGCATTGGCCTTTATAGCGGTACCAAGACTTCAGTTTGCCGCTGTATATCGCAAACAGGCTGACACAGTTGCGAGAAAAATCGTTACCGACCTTCGACGTACACGCCGACTTGCTATTTCCAACGCCGCAACTAATACCGATGGCTTTGCATTGAACAGAACCGGCTCAACCTATGAAATAGTAGACCTGAGCGATGATTCAACAATCCCAAACGGCACATTTTCAATCGACTCGAAAATCTCCTGCTCAGGTGGAACGAGTTTTCAATTCGGCACACTGGGAAACTTAAAAACGGGAAGTGATTCCCAGCTGACTATTTCTTCAAATGGAAAAACCTTCACAATCAGCATTACTCCAGCAACGGGGATAATACAATGCACCGAAAACTGAACACTTTATCTGCGTCTTTTTGTCGGAAGATAAAAGTAAGGGCGGGATTATCTATCATCGAAGTTGTTATTGCGTCGGCACTACTGATTGTCGCAATGGTTCCTATACTGAAAAGTTTGACTATTGCCCAGGCCAGCTCAATAAAAATCGACTATAAAACCCGCAGTCTCATCCTTGCCCAGGCTAAACTCGATGAAATAAAAGCAAGGTCGATTTATAATTATACCAATGGCGGAGATTCATTTGGCCAGAGTAATACACCTCTTGGCATCTCTTATCTATGTAACGTAACAGACGATTCCGTTGACCCTCTAAAGACAATATCAGTATCTGTAGGTTATGACACAAACGGCAATAGCATCCTTAATGGTGATGAAGTCCAGGTTACCCTAACAACTCTACTGGCCAGAAGATGGTCAGATTAGGCGGCTATTTCCCCACTTATAGGACTTGTTTACAAGCGAAAAGGCAACTTCGTCAGGACAAACATTGATGTCTGATAAAAACAAGACCGCAACACCAAATAGACCTTTTTATTGAAGTTCTTTCTGCCCTCGTTTTAATGGCCGATAATTTGAAAGCTGCGTAACCTGACCTTCGTTTTATGCCGAAAAAAACAGTAATAACGGAAATAGTGTGCGCTAATAAATATGAAGGACATGAGCTACAAAAGCCGTTTTTGCACGGGGGTAGCAACCGGTGCAACTACAGCTCCTGCAATCACATTGCTGGAGACGGTTATTGCTATGGCTATAATTACCATTGTCTTCGCGGCAGTATTACCGCAATTCAGGGCTATCCATAACAGCTGGGACTCCAAACAGGCAAATGCAGAGGTCCTTCAAAATGGCAGAGTGCTGATAGACCATATGAACCGCAACCTCTCAAAAGCCGTCAAAATAACTGCTGTAAGCGACTCGGCTGAGATCGACGGCTATATCCAATTTGAAGACAATGACGGCAATACCTTGCGATATGATATAGCCGATAACAACTATGTCGAGTTTGGTACTGTTGGAGGCCTTTCAGATTTGGCTGGACCGGTCAGCTCCCTGCAGTTTACCTGTTATGATAGCAATGACTTTGGCAGTACTACAACAGATGTGAATACTATACGCCTTATTGAGGTTCAAACAACCTTGCCAAACCCCGCTACACTCAGCCAGAGCAAAACCTTTACCACCTCAGCATACCTTCGCACCAATTGGGATTCATCTTCTTCCGGTCTTGTGGGATGGTGGAAGCTTGATGAGACATCCGGAACGACTGCAGCGGATTCCTCAGGCAGCGGCAACGATGGGACACTGGTCAATATGGACCCATCGACAGACTGGGTTTCAGGACAAATCGGCGGTGCCCTGGATTTTGATGGGACTAATGATTATATTGAAGTAGCAGATTCAACTAGTTTAGACATGGGTAACACTTTTACTGTATCACTTTGGGTTAAATGGGAGAGCGGTGCTGCCCCTTTATATAACAAGATATTAGATAAAAAATCAGCCTATAACGCAAGTACTGGCTGGGAAATCGGTACCGGTAGTAATGATACGGATGTGCAAGTCATTGGAAGTGGTGGTACTACTCAAGATATAACAGCTGTAGATTCTTGGGTAGCGAGTGAGTGGCATCATTTAGCTTTTGTTTTTGGGGAGCCGAGTTCAACTCAGTGCACTCCCTATAGCGGTGGTTCAGCATTGACTGCTGTTACAATCGATGAAGTAGTTAATAGCGCTGACCCCTTACTGATAGGGTATTAT
>CAYWUO010000058.1:0-11954 GCA_964461285.1 uncultured Pirellulales bacterium | reverse complement strand
TGGATAATCACCATAGAGAAAAGCTCTACTCAGTTAATTTTGCAGATGTTTCGATATATGCAGTCAACACGATGGACTCGAAAATATATATTGCTGATGAGAGTGGCCGGATAGCCTGTATAGAACCGGCTGATTAGTAAATAGTCGTTCGCCAACCGAATTATTACTTAAAAAAGGAGAAGAAGGTAAAATGGATGTTAAAATTAAGACGGCATTGATAAGTGTTTCGGACAAAAGCGGCGTAGTCGAATTTGCCAAGAAACTAAACAAGATGGGAGTCAAAATCATCAGCACCGGCGGGACAGCCAAAAAGCTAAGCGAAGCCGGGATAGATGTTGCTGGTATCGAGTCGGTAACCGGTTTTCCGGAAATGATGGACGGCAGAGTAAAAACTCTTCATCCAAAAATACATGGAGCACTATTAGGTTTGCGAAATAAAAAAGAGCATACCGATGCAATGAAAGAGCATAATATCGAGCCGATTGATTTGGTTTGCGTAAATCTTTATCCGTTCGAGCAGACTATTGCCAAGCCTGATTGCACACTCGAAGAAGCAATTGAAAACATCGATATAGGCGGACCGAGTATGGTTCGCTCGGCTTCGAAGAACCATAAGTTTGTAACGGTAGTAACGCAACCGGACCAGTATGATAAGGTCATCGAGCAGATGCAGAAAAACAACGGTTCTATAAATGAGGAGCTTCGCAAAGATTTTGCCAGGATTGCCTTTGGTCTGACAGCTTCGTACGACGCCGCCATATCAAAGTACCTTAACGGCAAAGCAAATATAACTTATCCGGAGAGAGTTTCAATCGCAGTTAGAAAAGACAGAGAGCTGCGTTACGGTGAAAATTCCCACCAAAGCGCGGCATTTTATAAGCTGCCGGCAAGTGGTGAAATATCGGTCGGCAGTGCCGATATAATGGAAGACGAAACCAGTATCAGCTTCAATAACCTCCTGGATACCAACGCTGCTTTTGAACTGGTCAAGGAATTCACCGAACCGGCAGCAATAGTTGTTAAGCACCTTAATCCCTGCGGATGCGCCATTGATGAGGATATTTGTGAGGCCTATCGCAAGGCATACGAAGGTGACGTGGTTAGCGCATTCGGCGGAATAGTTGCATTAAACAGGAAAGTCAATGTCGAGCTGGCAAGAACGATTATGGAATCCTACAGCCGATTCGGAAAAGCACTCGGCGCAGGCGGATTTTTTGCAGAGGTGATTATCGCGCCTGAGTTCGATAAGGAAGCGATTGAAATAATCAGGACACTCAAGAGCTGGGGTAAGAGAGTCAGGCTGATGGAGACCGGGCCAATCGAAAGGGCAAAGATTGACTGCGGTGAGTTTGATGTTCGCTGTGTTGTCGGGGGACTATTGCTGCAACAGAGGGACATGGTCGGCTGGGAGCCGGACGCATTAACGTATCCAACCAAGGCCAGGCCAACGAAAGAACAGCTTGAGGATTTGAGGATTGCCTGGATTGCCGCAAAGCATACCAAGAGCAATACAATTATGCTGGTTAAAAACAAAAAGGTCGTAGGAGTCGGAGCTGGGCAGATGAATCGCGTTGAGTCCGGGCTAATTGCCTTTAAACTTGCAGGCGACGAGGCAAAGAATTGTGCAATGGCATCCGATGCGTTCTTCCCGTTCCCGGATAATATTGAAAATGCCGCCAAGGCGGGCATAGCGTGCATAGTTCAGCCGGGCGGCTCGAAAAAAGACGATGAAGTAATCGCCTGTGCGGACAAGCACGGCATTGCAATGGTCTTTACCGGTAAAAGACACTTCAAACACTAATGTATCGAGGTTTGCGAAAAAAGTTAATTAGTAAATGAAGGACTGAAAAATGGCGACGAGTGAAAATCTACAAAACGCCTTTGCAGGCGAAAGTCAGGCAAATCGCAAATACCTGGCTTTCGCAAAGAAAGCCGAATCCGATGGTTATCCAATGGTAGCCAATATATTCCGGGCGGCGGCAGAGGCAGAGACTGTCCATGCTCACGCCCATCTTCGAGCAATGTCAGCGGTAAAGTCAACGCAGGAGAATTTGCAGGAAGCAATAAAAGGAGAGAGCTTCGAGTTTCAGGATATGTATCCGGAATATATCAAGCAGGCCAAGCAGGAAGGCGCAAAGCAGGCACTTATTTCATTCCAGAACGCTATGGCTGTGGAGCAGGTGCACCATAGTCTCTATATAGAGTCATTGAATGCGGTCAAAGCCGGTAAAGATATGCCGCAGGCAAAGATTTTCATATGCAGCGTGTGCGGCAATACCGTTTTGGATGAGCCACCGGATAAATGCCCTGTCTGCGGTGCATCAAAGGACAAATTTAACGAAATTCAGTAGAACACGGTAAAAACATATTCGCAAATTTAGCCTATGGATTCGGGTGACCCTACGTCGCTCTTACAATCCAACTGCCATGCGAAGCTTTTTTACCATGTCGGTTTTTTCCCAGGTGAAGTTGGGCAGATTTCGGCCGAAGTGGCCGCCATAAGAAGTCTGGGCGAAAATCGGGCGAGCAAGTTTTAAGTGAGCAATCATTGCCTTTGGTGTTAGCGGGAAAAGCTTCCTTACAATACGGCTGAGCTTTTGCTCACTAACCTTCGAAGTCCCCTCAGTATCTATAAGAACGGAAATTGGCTCAGCTACACCAATAGCATAAGAAAGCTGGATTTCGCAGGCATCGGCAAGTCTCGCAGCGACGATGTTCTTGGCGATATATCTGGCCATATAGCTGGCGGTCCTATCAACCTTTGTAGGGTCTTTGCCGCTAAAGCATCCACCACCGTGGCTTCCCCTTCCGCCATAGGTATCAACGATGATTTTTCTGCCGGTCAGTCCACAATCGCCCTTTGGGCCGCCTGTAACGAATCTTCCGGTAGGATTAATGTGGTATATAGTTTTTCTGTCAACGAAGCGTTTCGGCAGGACAGGCAAGATTACTTTTTCAATAATTCCTTTTCTCAATTGTTTATAGCCAATAGATGGCGAATGCTGAGTCGATATTACGACTGTATGAATGCGTTTTGGCTTACTGTTCTCATATTCGACGGTTACCTGGCTCTTGCCGTCGGGTCTCAGCCAGGGCAGCTTTTTGCTCTGGCGCATTTTTTCCAATCGTGTCGTAAGCATATGTGCCAGCTGAATCGGCATTGGCATAAGCTGCGTTGTTTCTCTGCAGGCAAATCCGAACATAAGTCCCTGGTCGCCGGCCCCCTGCTCTTTGTGCAGGCCGGCGCCTTCGGTTACACCCTGTGAAATATCAGGGCTTTGCTTACCGACTGATACAATTACAGCGCAGGTTTCGTGGCAAAACCCGAGTTCAGGGTCGTCATAGCCGATTTCTTTGATAGTACTGCGTACAACTTTTGGAATGTCCACAACCGCTTTTGTGGTGATTTCACCGGCAACTATAACCATATCATCTTTCACCATTGTTTCGCAGGCGACTCTGCTTTTAGGGTCTTGTGCGAGCATTGCGTCAACGATAGCATCTGAAATGTGGTCGGCCACTTTATCAGGATGGCCCATCGTTACGGACTCACTTGTAAAAAGATACCTGCTCGAGTTAAAATGAGAATCGCTACGTATTGACTTTTTTGACATTTGTGATTTTATCCTTATAAATAGTTCCGTTTTCTTAGTTCATCATCTATATACTATGAACCATCGTTAATTGTCCAATCATATCCTAAGAATCTCACGGTATAGTTTTCCAGCTCGAGATAAGATACATCCCTACTGGAAATATAATTACTAATAAAATCCAAAACAGCTCGGACCGCGGGCTGTTTGTCTTTAAACTTTTTGTCTGTGCTATATTTGCTAATAAACGCATTACCATGCCAGGTTGATTTAAGTAAAGAAGACAAATAAACAATTGTTCTTTCTCTATCTATTCTGAAAGCTTTCGGGCTTGACAGAAAATTCCTGACCTGCTTGTCCAACTGCTTGTTTAATTTGCGTCCAGAATACGGCTCATTATACAGCGGTGGGCCTGAGAGACTGGCGAGAGATATGGCCAAGAATACTCTCGGCTCGTCAAATTCTTTCTGGAAAATCCGCCGTTCAATCTCTGAAAGTGTAAATTCCTCATCCATTACAATAAATTTGCTTTTCCAGATGCCCCCGATACTTCTATCGATGTGCCTGATGCTGTCAGGACCCCATAAAATGCGAAGCATTCGTGATGACTCGATAGGGTAATTATCAACAATTATCTTAAGCATTTTTATATTGTAAGCGTTAATCCAGAAAGCGACCTTGTCTTCTTTTGGCCATGACTTATATTCCTTCGGGTCAAGCTGAGCAAATTCATCCAGAAGCTTATTCAGCTCAGGTTTATTTCGTCTCAACATATTGTAGTTTACCATGCCCTTATCATTGACAAATTCATTTAAGACAGCGGCACATTTTTCATGAAAAACAACTTTGCCAACAGGCTTGACCTCAATCGGCTCAACTTTGGTAGATTTTTCTTTTTGTGGTTCTACCTTCGGTGGTTCGGTTTTCGCTGGTTCAACATTATCAGGTTCGACTTTAGCGAGTTCGTTTTCATTGGGTTCTGCCTGGTTAGGCTCGGGCTCAGGGTTAGTAATTTTCGGCTGCTCAACCTTTGGTATCTCTGATTTCAGGATATCGGTCTTTTGAGGCTGAACCTGCGGCTGCTTCGCAGATTCCGGCTTGCAGCCTGCGAAAAGGACCAACACAGCCAGCGAAGTTATGAGAATGACAATATGTTTAGCCATTTTTTAACCTCAGATAAATGATTGCTTAATCCTTTAATTATTAAAACTACTCAATCTGCCTCAGGATAAAGAGTAAGGCAATATCCAGTGATATAATAACTATTTTATCATACTTTTACAAAGAAATCTTAACTTCGGGGAATCGTTTTACGAAAAAACAGTATGAGGACGTATATAATCCCGAATTAACCCGCCATGCGTATGGCGGATTAAAATGAAATGGTTCAAATAAAAACCTTTTTCACAATGCTCAAAATGGCTGTATATAGTACCCTTGGCGATATTGACAAGAGGCGACTCCGCTGCTTCGCTTCGCTCAGGACAAATCCTATGGATTTGCTTGACAACAGCCATTTATAGGGTTAAGATAGATAATATTGAATAATGGTATAAGCTTTGAATTACTCAATCAAAAGTGTTTTTCTATCGGACGTTTAAAATGAATGTAAAATGCTCAATTTTCGCTGTCTTGGCGGCTTTTTTCATCTTAGTGATAAACCCAGTCTCTCAGGCCATTGATACAAGACAAATTGATACAGTATTACAGAAGGGAGTGCTCGACAGCCAGGATTTACAGACTATTGACGATTTTGTCGGCGAAGCAGTGCAGGAACTGGTAAATACCAGAGACCTTACGAATATAGCAAAGAACCGCACGGTCATCCTAAGCAGGCGAAGCGACCAAGGCCAGTACTCTCAACAATTTTCTGAATCGACCTATAAACACATCTCTTCAGGTCTTCAAGAGGCATCGCAGTTAATCCCTGAAGCCCGCCGCGTTATCATTACAGTCAACCTTTTGATTTTAATAGATTGTTTGGAAGACCCACGATTAGCAGATTTGGCCATTAGTAAAATAATGGATAAGAACGCGGTTGTTAGATACTGGGCGGTCCACTGTGTAACTTCACCCGGTATTATAGAAAAGTTAAATTCCGAGGAAGCATCTAATTTGAAATTGTCCCGTAAAATCGCAAATGAACTTACCATGGTGGTTGCAGGCAGCAGTCCTGAGACAATAGCTCTGATGGCTAAATTTACTGCTGATATTAATATTCAGGAATCGGAAGGTCTGCTGTTGCAAATAGCTGAAATGCGGATTAAAAGTTACGCTGACTGGACCGTAGAATATGAACTTCTGGACGGTTTTATCTTAAAATCTCTCAACAGTAAGATGACCTTGGCAAATCCCAATAAATCTATTCTTGCTCATCGATTTTGTCAATTGTACTCTTATGTAATACAGAGATACATCAAAGGCAGAGAGTTTTTAAGCGATACCCAGAAACAGCAGTTAGCTTCGGCAATGATAGAAACAGAGGATAAGTGCATTAGTAAGCTCCTGGGTAAAACACAAACGGTGATAAAAAGGGCTATTGAGGCAGATAGTATAATGACCCTTTTTCGGGAGCACGACAGGTTGCTCGGGGCCGAAGCAGAAGCTGGGCAACTGCCGTCGAAATTCAATTTTAAATACGGAAGTACCAGCGGCAGCAGCACAGCACCGATTCCACTGCCGGAACCGCCGAAAGCCGAACCAGAATTTTAAAAATGGCCTTACCAAACATTGGAGGTTTGGTTTTATGAATGACCGAAGGGGCTTTTTCTCATTTCTGCTGTTTCTATTATTGCTGATTATCATTTTACTTCAAATCCTGTCGATGGTGCAATCCGACCGATTGTATGAGCGTTTAAATCTACTGCTTGAAAGATTAGATGCACCTGGACTTGTGAAGGCAACTCAAAAAGAATCGGTTTCGTCTGATTTACCACGCGAGGAATATCCCGGCGATGAAGGCGATTGGCTTATCTGGTGTCTTAGGGCAGAGCCACGTACACTAAATCTTATTTCTGTAGAAGCTGACATTTATTCCGGATACGTGACTTTGGGTAACGTTTTCGAAAGACTCTTAGAGTATGACCCTGACGAGGTTAAGCTCAAGCCCTGGCTGGCTGAGAGTTACGAACTTTCAGATGACGGACTGGAGATGACTGTTAAGCTCAGAGATGATATTTATTTCTCCGATGGTGTTCGGATTACGACCGATGATGTATTATTTACCTATGAGACGATTATGAATCCCGGAGTTGATGCAGCTGACATACGCAACTTTTACGATAATTTCAAAGAAGTAATTAAAATAGACGACCGGACTATTAAATTTGTCTTTGTAGAATCCTATTGGAAAACTTTTGAGGTTGTTGCGTTTTTACAGGTATTACCTAAGCATATTTATGAGTTTACGGACCCCGCAGAATTTAATAAACGGCGGTCTGAGCCTGTAGGTAGTGGGCCCTATGTTTTTGAAAAATGGGATGTAGGACGCGAAATTGTTTTGCGGCGGAATGAAAATTACTGGGGTCACAAACCGAAACTAAAAAAGATGGTCTTCCGGTTTATAACTAATGATGTGGCAGCACTTCAAGCTTTGCGGTCTCACGAAGTAGATTTTTTAATTCCTACCCCAGAGCAATTTGCGCAACTGTCCATTGAAGAACAATTCAACAAGGATTTCATCTGTTTATCATACTGGACTCCCGGTATCCCGTTTTACTTTTTTGCATGGAACCAGAAAACGACGTTTTTCAGAGACCGCCGTGTACGCTTGGCAATGACTCATATTTTGGACCGCGATAAAGTTGTTAAACATCTGCTGAAAAACAATGCAAAGATAGTTACAGGGCCTTTTTATATTTATGGTCAACAATATGACCCTAATATTGAATCCTGGCCGTATGACCTCCAGCGAGCGAAACAGCTATTGGACGAGACTGGTTGGGTCGACAGCGACGGGGACGGCATTCGTGACAAGGATGGTACGCCTTTTAGATTTAAATACTCTTATTCTACGGGCAGCTTGCTGTATGAGCAGCTTGCAAAGCTGTTTAAGGATAATGCAGCCAAGGTCGGGATAGATGTCATTGCTGACCCGTACGAGTGGTCGATTTTTGTAGAGCGGCTGAATAACCGTGAGTTTGAAGCCGCGACAATGGGGCTTGGTGGAACTGTGGAATCAGACCCATATAGTTTTTATCATTCATCACAAATCACAGGCAGAGGCAGCAACTTTGTTGGATTTAGTAGTGCTGAGGCAGACGATATTATTGAAAAAGCACGGCGAACTATTGAGCCGGAGAAACGATATGCTCTTTATCATCGTTTTCATAAGCTTCTGCATGAAGAACAGCCTTATACGTATTTGTTTACTCGGCCGGCACTCCGCTTTATCGATCGACGTTTCGAAAATATTATCCTTCATAAATTGGGTCTTGATGAGCGCGAGTGGTATGTACCGAAGGACAAGCAGAGATACAAATAATCCGTAGTCGGTTGTTCGTGTCCCCTGGCTCATTTCGGAAGTTTGTAGATGACAACATATATTATAAGGCGATTGTTGTTAATTATACCGACGATGCTGGGGATAACGCTGATAGTTTTTGCTATTAGCCGAATTGCGCCGGGTGACCCGTTCAGTTTAGGTATGGGATTAAGCGGGCAATTAGATGCTGAAAGAACTCAGAATGTTCGCGCCGAAAGAAGGAAGCTTTGGGGCCTGGACAAACCCTTGCATACTCAATATCTTATCTGGTTAAGTAGAGTAACGACGCTTGACTTCGGAGATTCCATCAAACATCATCGGCCGGTTACCGAGCTAATCAAAGAACGATTACCGATTACGCTTACCCTCAATATAATGGCCTTTGTAATTATTTACGCAATATCACTGCCGCTGGGGATTTTGGCGGCAGTGCAGCACAGGCGATTCTTTGACCGCGCAAGCTCTGTAGTTTTGTTTATGCTCTGGTCATTGCCGGTTATGTGGGTTGGGCAGATGTTGATAGGATATTTCTGTGGACCCACCTTTAAGAGCTGGTTTCCACCGGCGGGACTTAACAGCAATTACGCCGACCAGTTACCTTTTTTCCCATGGCTGGCCGATAGATTATGGCACCTGGTTCTGCCTGTGGCCTGCCTGACTTACACCGGATTTGCATATCTTACCAAGCAGGTCCGAGCGGGAATGCTGGATAATCTTCGCTCCGATTATGTAAGAACTGCACGGGCCAAGGGATTGTCGAATTGGGTGGTCATATTCAGACATGCGTTTCGCAACAGTATAATACCCGTCATTACAATTATGGCTACGCTTCTGCCTGCAATGCTCGGCGGCTCTGTTATTATTGAAAAAATCTTTAGTATTCCGGGTATGGGATTACTGGCTTTTGAAGCGGTTACGACGCGTGATTATAACGTGGTTATGGCCGTTGCTACTATCGGGGGAGCAATGAACTTGGTCGGTCTTTTATTTGGTGACATCGCCTACGCTATCGCCGACCCGCGAATTAGTTTTGAAAGCGCTATCTAACAAATGAGGAAAAGACACAAAGTCACGAAGACACAAAGAGAGAAATTAAAAGTTAAAAGAATTAGTGCCTTTGTGTCTTGGTGGCAAAAAATGTATAGTAAATTATGAGCAAATACGAACAGGATAAATCGAACTGGGGCGCATCTTACGGTGAGTCGGTCTGGCGAGAGTTTTCCAGGAGCCTGCTTAACAGGTTCTGCCTGGGCTTTATTATTTTTCTGTTTGCCGCCGCTGTTTTTGCACCATTTCTCGCCAATGACAAACCGTTTGTGATTCGCATTGAAGGAAAGCTGCACTTCCCTCTTTTTGGCGGCTTGGGAGCCGGCGATTATTGCATTTTCTTAACCGCAATCATTGGGTATTTGCAGGTATTACTGGTACGACGTAATCACAGACGTGTTGACCCCTCTATTCGCAGTGCCGTGCTGTGGCGCCAGGTATGTATTAATAGTTCGATTGTTATCATTGGGATTATATTGCTGCTTATTTTTGTTCCTCGCAAGCTCGATGCTACAGATTACAAAGCACTTGTAGCTTCGGGTAAAGCAACAAATGCAGTTTTCGCTCCAGTACCTTATGGCTATGGCCGTACAAACCTTGAGCTGCGTGAGCAGCCGCCCAACAGAGAGCATTGGCTGGGAACCGATGATGTTGGGTCGGATGTTCTATGCAGATTAATTCACGGCAGCAGAATTTCACTCTCTGTCGGCTTTGTAGCGGTAGGAATCTCCACTATTATAGGTGTTTTTGTCGGGGCGATTTTGGGTTATTTCGGTGGCAAGGTAGATTTTATTGGGATGCGGGTTGTGGAGATAATGATGGCCATCCCGACGTTCTTTCTTATCATCACGATTGTGGCTTTTTTCCCGCGGTCTCTGTTAAACATTATGATAATCATTGGTATTACCAGTTGGACAATGGATGCCCGTTTTATTCGTGCGGAATTTTTCAAACTGCGAAAACAGGATTTTGTTCAGGCGGCGGTTTCACTGGGTCTGCCTCTGCGGAGTATTCTCTTCAGGCATATGCTGCCAAACGGTATTGCCCCTGTACTGGTCAATGCCACATTTGGTATTGCCGGCGCTATATTTATTGAAGCGGCCCTTAGCTTTCTCGGCTTTGGTGTCGCTCCGCCTACGCCAAGCTGGGGACAAATGCTCAGTTTGGGTGTCAGTACCACTGGAAGATTTCTTTGGTGGCTGTCTATTTTTCCGGGCCTGGCAATATTTCTCACTGTGCTTGCATATAATCTCGTAGGTGAGGCATTGCGGGATGCGATTGACCCGAAGCTGAGAATTCAATAACGCGCAGAAGGTTATTCCTGAAGCGATAGTAAAAAGAATGAATAACAATGGAAAACTATTGTCGGTAAAAGGCCTTTCAACACACTTCTTTACTGAAGAAGGTGTAATAAAAGCGGTACAGGATGTGGGCTTTTCGATAAAGAAAGGCAGAACGTTTGCTCTCGTTGGCGAAAGCGGCTGTGGCAAAAGTGTGACGGCACTATCGATTATGCGACTGGTCCAGGCACCACAGGGCAAAATTGTCGGTGGTGAAATTATTTTTGACAGTAAGAACCTTTTATCGTTCAGCGAAAAACAAATGCGACGAATTCGCGGCAATGACA
Source organism: uncultured Pirellulales bacterium (assembly GCA_964461285.1). GTDB lineage: Bacteria > Planctomycetota > Phycisphaerae > Sedimentisphaerales > Anaerobacaceae > CAZBWE01. The sequence goes on along the minus strand of CAYWUO010000058.1, from coordinate 1,204 downwards.
TTGCTATGATATTCCAGGAGCCGATGACCAGTCTCAACCCGGTGTATACTGTAGGCAACCAGATAGTTGAGGCGATAACGCTTCATCAGAAAAAAAGCACAAACGAGGCGTGGGCCGATGCGGTCGAAATGCTGCAGGCCGTTGGTATTGCTGACCCAAAGCAGCGGGCCCTCGAATATCCTCATCAGCTATCCGGAGGTATGCAGCAGCGGGTTATGGTAGCAATGGCGGTAAGCTGTGAGCCGGCATTATTAATAGCTGACGAGCCGACAACTGCTCTGGATGTAACGATTCAGGCACAGATACTTGATTTACTGGATGAGCTGCAGAGGCAACACAATATGAGTATATTGCTTATAACTCACGATTTGGGCATCGTAGCAGAGCGGGCTGAGGACGTAGCGGTGATGTACGCATCGCGAATAGTGGAAGTGGCTGATGCACAGCGGCTTTTTGCAGAGCCATTGCATCCTTATACGCAGGGGCTGCTGAAATCACGACTGCGACTGGGCTTTGAGGGCAAACGTTTGCATACAATTTCAGGTAATGTACCAGACCCATTGCACTTTCCACATGGTCCCATGGATCTGTCTTTCCACCCTCAGACCATGGTATCTCGCCATCTTGCCTTTGGACACTCAAAATGAATTCCGCTGTAGAGGTTATATCAAAAGGAGGATACTGAGCTTCTCGGGGTGTAATCGCCTTTAACATTTTTTCTTTTCCTTAAGTAAAGTACCACGCTTTTTCCCAAAAGAGGATTTAAAAGTCTGTCCAAAAAGCGTGTAATCCATTTATGTTTCATCATATCCCAGACCAGGAAACTGTGGTATAGATTTACCAGAGCGGAATCATTCCTGGTCGGGCCAACTAAGCATTTAAGCCACCAATAGGGCGTATGGAGACTATGGGCAAAATGATCCGCCCACTTTCTTGTGCCAGCATTTTCCAGAAGGCCGGTCAATTCTTTCTTCTTGTATATGCGAATATGTCCATTATTTGCATTCTGATAATCATCTGACAGGGCCCAACAGATTCGTTCCGGCAGACGCCTCGGAACACTCACGACAAGGTCTTTTCCTGCCTTTAAGACCCTCACCGCCTCACAAGTTGCGGTCTCTTGGTCGTGGATGTGTTCCAAGACCTCTGAACAGATAACAAGATCAAATGAATTGTCTTTGAAGGGCATGTGGGCTATGTCTGC
>CAYWUO010000057.1:0-11960 GCA_964461285.1 uncultured Pirellulales bacterium | reverse complement strand
ACCCAATTTCACCAGGTGTCCAAATGAACCTAAGTCTTTGTTTCACAATGAACTACGAACCACAAACAATGAACTATCCTGGGAAAAACAAACCCAATTCAAACCCAAACAAAGCCAATTTCACCCTCATCGCCTTTACGCCTGTTTCGACTTTTCGCTATGGGATGTCGTATGGAGAAAATTATGTTTTTTAACCGTTTAAATAAGGAAATCTCAGTTGATACTACTTGTTCTGTGAATTTTTCTTCCGGCTTGCGAAGCAGCTTAGTAGTATTCCCAATTCAAACAGCAGATAAAGTGGTATCGCAAGTGTTATTTGCGAGACCACATCGGGAGGCGTAGCTATAGCTGCTATTATAACGATAAGCAAAAGCACATATTTTCTTGACCTGCGTAGTGCCGGGATTGATACCAATCCTGTCCTGTTCAAAAAGAAAATGGCTATTGGTGTCTGAAAACCAATCCCGAAAACCAGCATAAGCACGGTTACAAAGGATATATATTTTTGCAGAGTCCAGCTTGGTGTAACATCAATAAATTCGCCGAACTGAAGAAAAAAACGAAGTGATATTGGGGCTACGATACAGAGAAAAAACAGGGCACCCGTGATAAATAACGCCGCTGAAAACGGTACTGCAAGGTGTACATATTGTCTTTCGCGCGGGTACAAACCAGCTACAACAAACATCCAAAGCTGATAAAATATCCAGGGCGAAGATATTATCAATCCCGCTATCAAGGCTATCTTCATATAAACGATAAAAGGGTCAGCCGGTGCAAGTACAATCAAAGACATTTCCGGCATAACCTTATTATGGGGGTAGTAAATGAATTCTTTTATATAATTAAAGAAAAAGGGAATCAAACAGATAACAACCGCAAGCAACAGGCCGCCGAGCGCGAAAAGCAGACGCATTCGCAATTCCTCGAGATGGTCTCCAAGACTCATAGTGCTTACTGTGGGGTCATATTTGTTCTTGGCGGGTTTCGCCCTGGAATCTTTCTTTTTGGTATCGCTCATTTTGGAAATAAATTAACGATTATTGATAATTGAGCTTGGTGGGTGTGTCTTTATCAACAATCAGTCAGAGCTTTTAGGCTCATCTTCGTTCAGACCGGCCGCATCCTTGGCTTCATCAACTATATTGTCTTTAATTTTTCTGGCCTCATCGACCACCTCATCCTTGGTCTCTTCGGCTTCATTCACACCTTTTTTGAATTCGGTCAGGCTCTTGCCGAGACCGCGGGCAATTTCCGGCAGTCGTCTGCCGAATATCAGCAAAGCGACTACAAGTATAACCAACAACTCCGGCCAACCAGGCGTCCAGGCCAATATATTTTGCGTATATTCAGTCATTTTTTATCTCCTTGTTTCTCTGTCAACTCATACTATAACTCGAACTGAGCGGCCTTGTCAACCCTCTTGCAGATATTGACTTTTATGGATTTCTTTTTCCTGCAGTGCTAATAATTTGCAGCACAAGAATAATCCAAAAGGACATGGTAAAATAGAAAATCAATTGACGATTTATGAGCCAGGAACGGGCAAGAAAATTTTGCAGTTCTTCAATCCATAAGCGCTTTGTTGTTAAGTAGTTACGATCTAATAGGGCGTTTTTTCCTTGCTTTTCGTGACCATTTTGAGTATCATATCTGAATAATAAGTTAAAAATCATTACATCAGTTTTATTTTCGAGATGGGTGATGAGTAAATTTTATTACGAAACTTGGGTTCCATTTGTTTTCAACAAAAAGCGGCTATTGATTCTTGCAATTGCCAGTTATATCGCTTTGTGCTAAGTACAATGACAGTTTTGGACCGCTCGCTTTTGAGCGGTTTTTTTTATGCGCACAATAAAGCCAAATATTTGACATCGCAGCTGTTTTGCGATAGGATTCATCTCAGTTTGTCGTTTCTGCCAAACTCGAACTTAATATGACTGAAAAAGCAGAAATTCCAATATTTTGAGCGGGTTTTCAATCTTAAGGGTTTGTAAAATGTTCATTGTTACCGGTGGGGCGGGTTTTATTGGTTCAGCATTGATTGCTGAATTGAACAAAAGAAAAATTACTGATATTCTTGTCGTCGATGAGTTGGCAGCAGGCCATAAGTGGAAAAATCTGCGAAGCATTTCTTTCGCCGATTATGTGGAGAAAGATGACTTTCTCGAAATGGTAATCGAGAATCGGCTCACCAGCGATATTAAAGTGGTGTTTCACCTTGGTGCTGCCACGAGCACCACTGAGACAGACGCGTCATATCTCATAGAGAACAACTACGAGTATACTAAGCTCCTGGCTCAATGGGCGACTTCTGCTGGTATTCGTTTTATCTATGCCTCCAGTGCCGCTACTTATGGCGATGGCTCCGCCGGATTTAGCGACGACGAGGGGAAAATTGAAAACCTGAGGCCCTTGAATATATATGGCTATTCAAAGCAGCTTTTTGACCTCTGGGCCAGGAGGGCGGGACTGCTAAAAAACATTGTAGGCCTGAAATACTTCAACGTCTTCGGGCCCAATGAGTACCACAAGGCCGATATGCGAAGTTTTATAATAAAGGCATTTGAGCAGATAAATGCCGCAGGTAAAGTTCGGCTCTTCAAATCACACAAGCCCGAATATAAAGATGGCGGGCAATTGCGAGATTTTATTTACGTTAAAGATGCGGTGGATATGACGCTGTTTTTTCTTGATAATCCGAAAGCAGGGGGGCTATTCAATATCGGCACCGGAAAAGCCCGAACCTGGAACGATTTGGTTAAGGCGGTTTTTGAAGCTATGGGCAAAAAGTCGAATATTGAATACATCGATATGCCCGATTCAATTCGCAATCAATACCAGTATTTCACACAGGCCGATATAACCAAACTCCACAATGCCGGCTGCGAAAATCAAACCACATCCCTTGAAGACGCTATCAAAGACTACGTCCAAAACTACCTGCAAAAAGAAGAATACTTAACCGGTACTTAGCAATTATATTCTTTCGAAGTATAGTCTAATGCCTTTTACACCCTATCATTTTGGCCCGAGTGGTTTTGTAGGATTGATTTTCCGAAAGTGGCTCGATATTCCTGTTTTTATCCTCGCTAATGTTGTGGTGGATATCGAAGTTCTTTACTGGGACAAATGGCCAAAGCATCGCTACGCTCACACACTCTTAATCGGTGCAGCCATAGGAATTCTCTGGGGTGTTATTGCATACCCTCTCCGGCATTTTTTCAAAAAAATAATGCTCTTTCTACGACTGCAATATGATACCTCCTTCTTGAAAATGCTCATTTCCGGCATTCTTGGAATTTGGTTTCACCTTGTAATTGATGCGTTTTATCACCGGGATGTGCGACTGTTTTGGCCGAGCGGCATAACACCATTATATAGATTGATAAGCAAGCAGCAGGTAGAAGCTATATGTCTTGCCTGCTTTGTCCCGGCTTTTATTGTGTATGCAATTATCGTATTATTATCCATACAGAAAAATAAGCTCAAAAAGTAGCTCCTGTGCAAAATCTCTGGTCAGAATATTGATTCCATAGTGATTGTTGATTATTTTTGTCTATGCCTTATAATTAAATCTGCTTATTTAACAGGAACAGCCTATGGCAGAGACGGTTGCAAAACAGATTGAAATATTAAAACGCGGCACGGTGGAGATTTACAGTGAGCAGGAGCTTGCTGGCAAACTTGCTGAGGCCGCCAAAGCCAAAAGGCAGCTGCGAATCAAGCTCGGCCTGGACCCGACCTCCCCGGATATCCACCTTGGCCACACGGTAGTTCTGCGAAAGATGAGGCAGTTCCAGGACCTCGGCCACAAGGCAGTCCTTATCATCGGTGATTATACTGCCCGTATTGGCGACCCTTCGGGCCAGGACACAACCCGACCGATGCTCTCGCCTGAGCAAATCGAAGAGAACGCAAAAACTTATTTTAACCAGGCCGGAAAAATCCTCGATACCTCCGAGAACAAGCTCGAAATCAGATACAACAGCGAATGGCTTGAAAAGCTGACTTTGATAGAGCTGATTCAAATCGCCGCCAAAAAAACCGTCGCTCAGATGCTCCAGCGGGACAGCTTTAAATTACGTCTACAAGCTGATGAAGATGTCTATGCACATGAATTTCTATATCCGCTTATGCAGGGCTACGATTCGGTTGTTGTAAAAAGCGATGTCGAATTGGGCGGTACCGACCAGACATTCAATAATCTTGTAGGCAGAGATATTCAAAAAGCATACGGCCAAAAACCACAGGTAGTAATCACAATGCCGATTCTTGTCGGCCTGGACGGCAAAGAGAAAATGAGCAAATCAAAGGGTAATTACATCGCTGTAACCGATGAGCCGAATGATATGTTCGGCAAGGTAATGAGTATTTCAGACGATATGATGGAAAACTACTTTACTCTTCTGACCGACCTGCAAGCCGAAAAAATAGCTGAGCTTGTAAATCCCGAAAAAACTCATCCGAAAGAGGCGAAGGTCCTGCTGGGCAAAACGATTGTTGCGCAGTTTTACGAACAGTCATCTGCGGATAATGCCGCTGCCGAGTTTGACAAGGTCTTCGCAAAGGGTCAATTGCCTGAAGAAATTCCGGAAATCCATATTTCACCCGAACCAATTATGGCAAGTAAGCTTTTACTTCATTGCAGATTCGTATCATCCGGCAGTGAAGCAAAGAGAATGATAAAGCAGGGCGGCTGCACTATTGACAGCCGAAAAATCTCAGACCCAAATGAACAAATCACACCGGCTGATGGTGTGGTCATCCAGCTCGGTAAAAGAAACTTCGCTAAACTAAAGGTGAAAAAGTAGACACTAAAGCTTATTTCTTTTCTTTTCCCGTTTCTTCTCGCCACTGGCGCTTCACAGACAGCCACTCATCGACATTTTCTTCGGTAACACCTTTGGCCTTCAATTTGGCCCATTCTTCCATTTTATCCAGAACCTTAAATTTACCGCCGATTATATCAGGATATGAATTTTTCTGTACCCAAAAAAACCGTGCAATTCGCAATATCAGTGTTTATAATACATTGCTATGAAATTGCCAAAGCTGCAAAAACCGGATAAATACGTCGGCCTGTATATCTTCGATTTCGGCGACCATTCCGGCGTTGGTTTTACCGCTGAAGAAGTGGCCGAGCTTCTGGAAAGTGAAAAGTATAAGGACGGAAAGGTATATAAAATCCACAGGGCCTGGCCCGACGGACGGCTCGAACTAAAAGGCGTCACCGCACAGAACTTTCAGCTCGAGGCGGGTATGTTCTTTTATTCGTCTGACCTCGAATCTGCCAATAGAGATTTCAAGCAGCTTAACAATTTGGCGATTAAAACTGCACCACCTTGCAGGGCCAAGGTACATCTTGCAAAGTACAGCGAAGACAGATTCGTTGTCGCTTTTATTTATCCTGCTGAATACGATAATGAAGTTAGCTCCTGGCTCCTGGAAGGTGAATACAAAACCGCAGGCTCTGCTGAAGGCGGCACCGGTGCCGTACAGAAATATTATGACCAGAAGCTGCAAATCTTGGAGAGGCATCAATTATTCGCAAAATCTATATACCAGAGCAGGACCGGCCGGGAGCTGTTAGCTGGCGTAAAAATGGCTGTGCAAAGATAGAACATTTCTTGTGTTACGAGTCACGGACGGTAAAGTAAATGGGAAAACATCCGAAAACAAATCCATTTGTTTCTTTTGTTGCCGGCCTTTTGTCATTATTTGGCAAATCAAAAGTTAAGCCCTCAGCCGAGGATTTCAAACGGGCTGAATTCAAGACCAGCACGCAGCGTTTGGGGGTCAGTTTTACCGAAAAAATTCGCGATATATTCCGCTTTAAATGGCTTACCAAAAAGCGGGGTCTTTAAATGCGCATAACTGCCTATAGGAACATAGGCTTACATTAATTAACACTTCGCCTTTGACGTTTATCGAACCTTTAGCCCTTAACAGCGTAAATATTAGTAAGCAGCTAAAGTGGCATTATTCTGTTGCCGATAGAACAATAAAACTGAATAATATTTTTTCTCCCCTCCGGAAAGCATCGGGTAACGAAAGTTGCTCGATGTTTTCTTTTGTAGTACGTATTTCCAGCCGTTTTTTCATTGAATTTTCAAAAAAGGTGCGGGATTATGCGTTCTTCCCGCAGCATTTTTTATACTTTTTCCCGCTGCCGCAGGGGCAGGGGTCATTTCGCCCGACCTTGGGTTTTTCCAGCCGAATCTGCTTTACTTTTGTTTCGCCCTGCGGTGCCTGTGCTGCCGCTCGCTGTCGCTCAGCCATTGCAAACTGACCAACCTCATCGTGTGCCATTTGACTTACTCTCCAGACACTTCTCGCCCGTGCCCCGGCCTCCAAACGAACCTTGAAGATAATATCCGAAACACGGTCCTCAATCGCATCGAGCATCTCTTCGAACATCCTGAAGCCCTCGCGTTTATATTCCGTCTTCGGGTCTTTCTCAGCGAATGAGCGTGTCCAGATACTGGCTTTCAAATGGTCCATCGTATAGAGATGGTCCTTCCAGGCACTGTCATAAACCTGTATCAATACATATTTTTCGAGGTCGCTAAGTTCCCTTCGCAAAAATTCTCTTGCCCGTTCATACAGTTTTTCTTTAAGTTCCGGCCCGGCACCGACGTCTTCTTCGGTAAGAGAAGCATCGAATCTTTCATTGGCCCATTTCACTAGTTCGGGGATTTCCAAGTTGGAAACCTTATCCGTCAGTTCTCTGTCCAGTTCACCGTTGTTATAGCTTTCGCTCAGTTCCAGCAGTTGTTTATGCAGTTGTCGAGGGTTGGTGTTTTGCAGCTGCTCGACTTTTAGCCCCGCTTTATATTTCTTATTTGCCCAGTCCGCCAGTGCCTCGAATGCATATACATTTGCTCCTTCAGGCCCATAGACCATATTCATCGCAAATTCAACAGGGTACTCTATCTCTCTCCGTTTATATTTAACTGCGCTTTTTTCGATAAGAAGCTGACGGATTTGTGTGGCATTGAGTTCTGCCACCTCACTAATATCCAGTTTTATGCCGAATTTTGCTCGTGCCCATTCGGTAAATGTGCGGATAGCATAATCCTCTTTCAAAAATTCATTAAGCTGTGAGTAGTCTTTTTTATCGATTTGCTCCGCAGCGGCCGATTCTAATTGCTCTTCAATCTCCTCCGGCGACTGGTCCTTGACTTTGCCCGGGCTTAAGTTGACGCTAAAAGCGCTCATCGCCCATTTGCACAGACCTGAAATGTCCCAGCTTTGCCGGTCACTGTAGTCTTCTAAATATTCGCCCAGGGAAAGTGATATGTTATTGGACGCATTATCTTTCGCCTTGTCTGTTATTAATCTCTCAATCTCTTGTAGCTTATCCTCGGAAACATCTGATAGCTTCAAATCTACACCGAAATTCGTTCTGGCCCACTCGATAATGCAGTTGCGAGGATAGCCTTCACTAAGAATAGTCTCACAATGTTTTGCAATCGCCGATTCAATCATCTCCTGGATTATGTTTTTCAGCCCTTCGCCTGCTAATATTTGTCGTCTGCGTGAGTAAAAGATTTTCCGCTGATAATCCATAACCTCATCATATTCGAGCAGGCTCTTTCGAATATCGAAGTTTCTCTCTTCGACTTTCTTTTGTGCTCTTTCGATGCCTTTACTTATCCACGGATGAAAAATCGGGTCACCTTCCTGCCAGCCTATTTTTGTAAGTGCTTTAACCGTAAATTCGGAGGCAAAATATTTCATCAGGTCGTCATCGAAGCTTAAAAAGAACTGGCTCGACCCTGCGTCACCCTGTCTGCCGCATCGGCCACGAAGCTGGTTATCGATTCTCCTGGCCTCATGCCGTTCCGTACATAAGACATGCAGTCCTCCGACCCATTTTTGGCCTTTTTGTATTTGGAACACATGGGCGAGGGGGTCATCTGAATTGAACTTGATTTCTTTCCCGGTGTTCTGTTGCTTGAGTGTGAATATCTTGACACCTTTTACTTCCGGGGAATCCTCTACAGAAACCACCTCAAAGAGGACTTCGGGAGCGAGTTTGATGTCAGTTCCTCTTCCTGCCATATTCGTTGCAATTGTTATATTGCCTCGCATTTTTCCGTCTCGGTCTTTATGCTGCTGACCGGCTTTGGCCACTATCGATGCCTCTCTCTCGTGGTGTTTGGCATTGAGCAGCTCGTGTTCCAGGCCGTATCTTTTCGTAAGCGCCTCTGAAAGGGACTCGTTTTTTTCCACACTTACTGTTCCAACAAGCACCGGCCGGCCCGTGGCGCTAATCATGTTTATCTCTTCTACTATGGCATTGAATTTCTCACGCATCGTTTTATAAATTACGTCGTCACAATCCTCTCTGATGCAGGGCTCATTCGTCGGTATTACAACAACATCAAGTTTATATATGTTCATAAATTCTTCCGACTCTGTCGCAGCCGTACCTGTCATTCCTGCTATCTGGTCATAGAGTTTGAAGAAATTCTGAAGGGTAATGGTTGCGAGCGTTTGGGTTTCCTCTTTTACTGTAACGTTTTCTTTTGCCTCGACCGACTGATGCAGTCCGTCGGACCATTGCCTGCCATGCATCAACCGCCCTGTAAATTCATCGACGATAATAACCTTGCCGTCCATAACGACATAGTCTTTTTCTCTTTCAAAGGTCACATGGGCGCGCAAACTCTGTTCTAATAGATGTGGCCATTCCATATTTGAGCCCGTAAAGAACGACCCTACACCTGCAATTTCCTGTGCTGCTCCTACTCCTTCGTGCGTAAGATGCACCTGTTTTCTGTCGTACTCAACCTCGTAATATTCTGTGGCCCCTGCAAGGTGGTTCTCTGCACCGGCAATTTCCTGACGGCTTTTCTCGATTACCTTCTGGGCCTTTTCAATTCGCTCGTTGTTTTTTTCCTTTTTTGCTTCTGCTAATTCACCCTGCGCGTTGGCCATTGTTCGTTCAGCAGAATCGATTTGTTTTTTGATGTGGTCGTAGTTGCTTTGCAGGCTTAGCAGTTTTCTTCCCACCTCGTCTGCCTTTTTATATCTGCTTACGTCATCGAAGGCCGGCCCTGATATAATCAGCGGCGTTCTCGCTTCATCGATTAGAATCGAATCGACCTCATCGATTATGGCGTATTGCAACTGCCCCTGCACCATTTGCTCCAGTGATATTTTCATATTATCGCGGAGATAATCGAAGCCGAACTCGTTATTCGTCCCGTAAGTAACATCGCAGGCATATTGAGCTTTTCGTTCGTCGCCGCTTGTATCCATATCCGCCTGTATTGCTCCAACGGTCATTCCCAGGGCTTTATAGATTGGTCCCATCCATTCCGAATCTCGCTTGGCCAGGTAATCGTTGACTGTAACAATATGGACCTTTCTTCCCGTCAGATATACGAGGTATGCTGCTAATGTTGCGACCAGGGTCTTTCCTTCACCTGTTGCCATCTCTGCAATCTTGCCTTCGTAGAGAACATTACCCCCGACAAGCTGCACATCGAAGTGCCGCATATTTACGTTTCTTCTTGCTGTCTCGCGTACAACCGCAAAGGCCTCCGGAAGGATGTCTTCCGGCTTAACTCCCTCCTTTAATCTGGTCTTGAACTCTGCTGTTTTTTCTTTCAATGCTTCATCGTTGAGCTTTTGTATCTGCTCTTCGAACTCGCCCGCTTGCTGGGCGATGGCAGAATATGCCTTGACCAAACGCTCATTTCGCGAGCCGAACACCTTCAAAAGAATTTTACTTACTTTTTCAAACATCAGATTTCGAACATTTGAAATTCGAATTTTAAATTTGTTTAGTACTTGGTATTTAGGATTTAGAATTTAATTTTTAGTCTTTTACTCTCGTTAAATATTCACCGCTGCGTGTATCGATTCTGAGAACGTCGCCGACTTTAATAAAAGGCGGTACCTGAACGATATATCCGGTTTCTAATGTCGCCGGCTTATTTTGATTAGTCGCCGTCGCCCCTTTAATCTCTGGAGCTGTCTCAGTAACTTCCAAATCCACCATATTAGGCAATGTTACTACAACCGGCTTACCCTCGTAAATACTGACCTGAAGCTGTGTATTCGGTTTTAGGTATTTCTGCCCGTCGCCGAATGCTTCGTCATCGAGTGTAATCTGGTCATAGGTTGTAGCGTCCATCAGCACATGTTCGCTTCCGGATGAATATAGATATTCGTATGTCCGCTTGTCCAGATATGCCTCTTCGACGTTTTCTTCAGACCGCAGACGAACGGTTTGAACCAACCCATCGTTCAAGCCCTTTATTTTTGTCTGGTAAACTGCTCCGCCTTTGCCGAGCTTTACATGCTGGTAATCTACTACTATATACAATTTGCCGTCGATTTTAACGGTCTGGCCTTTTTGCATCTGCGATGCTCTCATTTCGTACTCCAAAAAAAGCAATATTGTTTCACTAATCACGATTTACGAAAAAAGTATCGCAAAATCACTGCAAATTGTCAAGGATTTGTATTTCGCTTCACGCTTCACCAGATACGCTTCACGACTTCGATGGTTTTGCAGGTACGACATTTAACTGCCGCGCCGGAACATTCACAGAGACTATGCGGACTTTCATTGATTGGCCCAGACGGATATCGTGTCCACCCTGGCCGGTAATGCTTTGCGTTTTCTTGTTGAATTTCCATTGGCCGGGCCCTAAATCGCCCATCCGGATAAGACCATCAATGCCGTATTTCCTGGACTGCACAAATACACCGGAATTTGTCAGGCCGGTTACTACGCAGTCAAGCTCATCGCCGATTCGCTTGCTTAGCATAAGCAGTATCATAACTGCTGTCAGCTCTTTTTCGGCATCTTCTGCTCTCTGCTCGGTAAAGCTGATATGTTTTCCTATCCCTGTTAAATCAAGTCCGGATGATTCCTGCTTTGCCAAATCTATGCGATTTTGCAGATGGTATTCCAAAACACGATGTACCATCAAATCCGCATATCGCCGTATCGGACTGGTAAAGTGGCAGTAGTGGGTCGATGCAAGTGCATAATGGCCGATATGCAATGGTGCATACTCCGCCTTTTCGAAGCTTCGCAAAACTGTCATATTCACCGCAAAGCTGCTGTCTCTGCCTTTGACATAATCTAACAAATCCTGTATATCTTTTCGACTCGGTGTTCGTGGCAGGCTCAATCCGAACGCCCGAACAAACTGTGACAGGTTTTTCATACTCAAAGCATCCGGCTCAGGGTGAATCCGCCGCATAAAGTCGATATTAAGCTTATCGAGAAGTGAGGCAACTGCCTCGTTGGCCTCGACCATAAACATCTCGATTATCGTATGAGGATAGCTCGTATCAGCCGGATGTGCATCCACGACCCAGCCGTTATTATCCATCACTAATTCTGTCTCCGTCAAATCCAGGTGTAACATTCCGTTTTTTGTTCGCCTCTTTTCGATTGCTTGGCTGAGCATCTCCATACTTTTAAGCAGCTCAATCACCTCTGGTTTAACTTCCTTCGTATGGCCTTTCAAAGCCCTGTCGGCTTGTTGGTAGGTCAATCGTTGGGTTGAATTTATAATACTGTCGGCAAATTTTCGCGACTGCACATTACCCTCTTTGTCGTATGTTAGATATACACTTTTACAAAATCGCTTTTGCCCGGGCTGCAGACTGCAAACACCGTTGCTTAATATCTCAGGAAGCATAGGTATTGTTTTATTTGGCAGATAGACGCTGTTTCCGCGTTCCTTTGCTTCTTTATCCAGCGCCGAATCTGTCTTCAGGAAGAAACTTACATCTGCAATATGCACACCCAATATCCGGTTACCGTCTGTATCTTTCTCTAAGCTTATCGCATCGTCAAAATCTTTTGCATCCGGCGGGTCGATGGTCACAATTATTTTATCGGTGATGTCTACTCTATTGTCGCTTTTTTCGCCGGCAAATTCGACGGCAACATTGCGCGCCTGCTCGATGCATTTATCATCGAA
>CAYWUO010000056.1:0-12005 GCA_964461285.1 uncultured Pirellulales bacterium | reverse complement strand
ATCTTTAATCAAGGTGAAAGTAAAACATCGTAAAATGAATCTGGCATTTACTTTCAGTAAAACCCTCCCTGTTAAGTGCGGCCACTACGCATTATCTATTTTTGCTATTATACCTATTTTCACATACCTTTGTCAAGGAAATAATAAGAAGAATGGAAGAGTTGTGGCTGTTACAATCGCTTAGTTACCAACAACCGATAAACTCAAACCTTGTTGCAAAATTTCAGTGAAGAAAAATAACCGGAATTGCCCCTGCTATGAATGCTGCTTAGCTGTTTGCGGATTGTGTAGCGTTGTTAGAACTTTTAACACAACTTTTTGCGTTAAAATAGTGGACTTATAGGACGTTTTATGAGCACGTCCAATAGTGTTGTTTTTCCTGATATTATCTTATTACTAAAACGACGGTGTTATAGGTCGCAGCAGAACCGACAAAGGCCCCTTTGAGATGAGGACACACGATGCTGAACAACATTAATAGACGGTAAGCAATTAATATGTTTCGATGCAAGTTTTGGCAGAAAAATTAAATTTGCCATAATTTTTGGCCAAAAACCTGCATTTGCTCACTGGTTAGCGGCCTAATAGGCCACTGAAATTCCGAGTAAAGCACAAGTGAATAGAGTCAGCTCTTTTTGAGCTTTTCTATCATTTCCTCTACTTCTTCAGTACCTTCAGCATAAAATTTTTCTTCGTCCGGGGCGAGATGCTTTAAGAGCCGAAGGAACTCACCGGCGTGGACGCGCTCTTCATCAGCAATATCAATCAGGACTTCCTTAGCGAGCTTGTCGTCGGTAGATTCTGCAAGCTGCATATAAAGCTGTACGGCTTCATACTCGGCAGCGACCATAAATCTGACGGCACGAATCAACTCGGACTGTGTGAGCTTTCTGTCGTTAGCAAGTGCGGAAAAAGGTGAACCAAATTCCGGCATAATAAACCTCCTTTTTTAAATTTTAGAACTCTCTCATAAAATACGTAAAATTTACAGAATTCTACTATGGTCCGGTCAAAATAATCAAACAAATAAATTTTAATCTTGTAAATGAATGTTATGGCGGTTATATTCTGAGCAGCAGTTTAATTAAGAAACTGAGGGAGATATAAAATGAAACCTAAACTTGTAGTTATTGGCGCCGCCGGTCGAATGGGTAAATGTATCCTTTCACTGGCAATAGAATCGGGTGATTTTGATATTATTGGAGCAGTGGAAAGGCAAGACCATCCCGATATCGGCAAAGACGCCAGTGTTTTAACATTTGCAGAGCCAATAAACGTTGAGCTGGCTCACATCTATCCTTATCCGACAGATGCGGACGTTGTAATCGATTTCTCGATACCTGTAGCAGCAGTAAAAACCATTGATTACTGCCTTGAAAAAGATATCGCTTTGGTATTAGGCACAACCGGCCTAAGTGACGAGCAGCATGAAAAAATCAAAACTGCTTCCAGGAAAATCCCGATACTCTATGCCCCCAATATGAGCGTGGCGATGAATGTGCTATTTAACCTTGTCGGCAAAGTAGCCCAGATGCTCGGCGAAGAATACGATATAGAGATAGTTGAGCAGCACCACCGGTTCAAAAAAGATGCTCCGAGCGGTACGGCTTTGAAACTGGCTGAAAAAATTCAATCCACAACCGGCAGAGAGTGGCAAGGCTCTCTAACGTATGGCAGAAGCGGCGGAGACGCCCTTAGGCACAAGGGCAAGATAGGTATTCATGCCGTCCGGGCCGGCGACATAACCGGCATTCATTCGATAATCTTCAGCACATTAGGCGAGACGCTCACGCTGACCCATACAGCCCACAGCAGAGATACCTTCGCTCGTGGCGCATTACTGGGGGCAAAATGGCTGGTCGAGAAAAAACCGGGTTTATATTCAATGGCTGACGTATTGGGCATCTCCTAATTGACAGCAGAATCGGTAAATGATTAATTCATCTAACGTGGCCAGCCACGTTAGAAATAATTTCTTTTGATTGTTTTGTACCCCCTTCCGGATTTCTAACGTGGCCAGTCGATACCTTTGATGCCGTCGATTGTCAGGTTAGGATTGGGCCAGCCGTCTTGAGCAGGGCGAATCTCTTCTGCGGCCAGGAAACGTACCTGTCCATCAACGAAAAGAAAATTGCGGCTTCCTTCCCAGCACCACCAGCCACCGAAACCATACCAGCCCGTTTCCAGTACGCGTAAATGATTGCTGTTCCATTCCCCGATAAGAATCTTTCCGGACGGCTTAGCGACATCCAGACTTTGTTGCGGAATTGATTGTACAAATGGGCCGTTGCCACAAGTATAACCTGGGCTGTCCATATTATTTATCTGTTCGGGGCTATGGTAAAATGCCATCGAGTATGCGTAACTGGTGGATTCGTATTTTTCTTCAGGTTCGGGGTCTTCAGGGCAAAACAAGACCGAAGGATTATTTACATCGATTCCTGCGTCCAGATAAGGTTCGACGAATTTTCGCCAGCCTCGTCCCATCCACAGCCAGACATTCGGGTCTTCCGGGACCGGGTCCTGCGCACATGGATATGTATCATTGTTGCTATCGAGGTAGAAACGCATAGCCAAATTGATTTGCTTCAGGTTGCTCGCACACACCATACGCTTTGCCGCAGACCTGGCATTCGAAAGCGACGGCATAAGAATAGAAAGCAACAGGGAGATGATTGCTATGACAACAAGCAGCTCCACGAGGGTAAAGCCCAGTCTAATCGAATTTTGAATTTTTAATTTCATAGGATTGCCGGCGATGAATGGCGAACAATAAATTATTCGACTGTAACGCTTTTTGCCAGGTTTCGAGGTTTGTCAACGTCGTGGCCGCGAAGTACAGCAGCGTGATAAGCCAAAAGCTGCAGCGGCACAACCGTGAGCATCGGCTGGAGGAGCTCTGGAGCATCGGGGATTGCAATTAAATGTTCGGCGTGTTCCCTGATGTTCTCGTCACCTTCGGTAGCAACGACGATAATTTTTCCTCCGCGTGCTCTTACTTCCTCGATATTACCCATAATTTTTTCATATTGCGGCCCGGCAGTAGCGACGAAAACCGCGGGCATACCGTTACTAATCAACGCAATAGGGCCATGCTTCATCTCGGCAGCAGGCAGACCTTCGGCGTGGATATAACTAATCTCCTTCAGCTTCAAGGCCCCTTCAAGAGCGACGGGATAATTAAATCCCCTTCCCAGGAAAAGCCAGTTGTTCCTGTCGATATTTGCAGAAGCAATTTCCTTAATATGTTCCGACTGCTGCAGTATCTGATTTATCTTATCGGGTATCTGTGAAAGCTCATCGATATACCTGTCCGCCTCGGCACTACTGATATGCTTTCTTCTACCTAATTCAATGGCCAGCATAGTCAAGACCGCGACCTGTGCGGTAAATGCTTTTGTGCTGGCAACGCCGATTTCCGGTCCAGCGTGCAGATATATACCAGCATCGGTAGCCCTGGCAATGGAAGAACCGACGACGTTGACAATGCCAAGCACAGTAGCGCCTCGCTCCTTGGCTTCTTCAACGGCAGCAAGGGTGTCAAGGGTTTCTCCCGATTGACTTATCGCTATGACAACGGTCCCTTCCTCGATGATGGGATTTCGATATCTAAATTCGCTGGCGTATTCGGTCTCAGTAGTAATGCGTGCCAAGTGCTCAAACAAAAACTCACCTATCAACCCGGCGTGAAAAGCCGTCCCACAGGCGGTTATGATGAGCCGCTTGGTATGGGTTAAATCCCGCAGATACGAATCTATGCCGCCAAGTTTGATTCTATTGTTCTGGCGGTCGATTCTGCCACCCATACACGTGCTGAGGGCCTGGGGCTGCTCGAAAATCTCCTTGAGCATATGATGCTTGAAGCTGCCCAGCTCGATTTGCTCGAGAGAAAATTCGATTTGCTGCAGGTCTTTTGTGATGGTGATATTGTTAATTGTTTTGGTATGAAAACCCTCGGGGGTGACGGTAACCATTTCGTTGTCGGAAAGGTATATTGCCTGTTCAGTATGCTCAACAATTGCAGAGGCATCGGAGGCCAGAATATATTCATCGTCACCGACGCCTAAAATCAGGGGGCTTCCCTTTTTTGCACCTATGAGTATATTTGGAAAATCCGAGCAGACAATTGCCAGACCATACGTTCCGTGCAGCTCCCGAAGTGCTCTCTGAACGGCCCACTCGAATTTATTTTGGCCTTTGCTTTCGCCCTCGTTGTCTTTTGTATAGAAATAGCCAATTAAGCATGCTATCACCTCGGTATCGGTTTCGCTTGCAAAGCTTGCGCCTTCGTTCTGCAGCCAGGTCTTCAGTGTTCCGTAATTTTCGATAATACCATTATGAACGACAGCAATTTTTCCGGTGTAATCCAGATGCGGATGTGCATTTGTGGTATTCGGCTCACCGTGCGTGGCCCAGCGTGTATGGCCGATGCCGAATGTCTCGGCGGCCTGAGGTGGGTCTAAAATTTCCTCCAAAGCGCTGATTCTGCCACTGGTTTTCTTTACTTTTATTGCACCTTTGCTAAGCAGCGCCACACCAGCAGAATCATAACCACGATATTCAAGGCGCTTTAAAGCCTCTATCAGAATGGGTTGCGCGGCTTTTTTGCCAAGATATGCTACTATTCCACACATAGATTCTCCATAAGGAGTCCCAAGGACGGCAAGCTCACTACAAGTTTGTTATTTACTATTTCCTATTGATTATTTACTATTTTTTGTGTTATTGAGGTCATCTATTATCGCTGTAATCAGTAAATAGTCAAATAATAAATTATGATAGTAGTTATCGATTATAATGTAGGAAACGTCAAAAGTGTATGCAACGCATTTCGGCATATCGGCTGTGATGTTACACTTAGCCGCGAATCCGGGGTAATTGATAGTGCTGACGGGCTTGTTTTACCCGGCGTTGCTGCCTTCGGTTACGCAATCGGCGCGTTGGGGGCCCTTGCCGAAACAGTAAAAGAGGTTGCATTGGCAGGTAAACCGCTTTTGGGAATCTGCGTCGGCTATCAGATGTTATTCGATAAGAGCTGCGAATACGGCCAACACAAGGGTCTCGGGCTGGTTGCAGGCAATGTTGTCCCAATACCGGCAGGCAGAGTGATACCGCATATGGGCTGGAACATGGTGAAGCTGCCCGAAGATATGGATTTATTTGCCGGATTAGGTGAAGAAAAGCATTTTTATTTCGCACATTCTTTCTACGCTGACGTCGCCGACGGCCAGGCAAAAATTGCCTACACCGAATATGGTTTTGATATGCCTGCTGCTGCGCAAAAGGGAAATATCTATGGCGTGCAGTTTCATCCGGAAAAGAGCAGTAAATCAGGATTGCAGGTTCTGAGGAACTTTGCCGAAATTTGCAAAAGGAAAATTCTATAATGCTGACGAAGAGAATTATACCCTGTCTTGATGTTAAAGATAACCGGGTGGTCAAGGGCGTTCAATTCGTGAACCTGCGCGACGCCGGCGACCCGGTCGAGCTCGGCGCAAGATACAGCGACGAAGGGGCGGATGAATTGGTGTTTCTGGATATCACCGCAACCATACGGTTTCGTAAAACACTTGTTGAGCTTGTTGAAAGAGTTGCAGAGAACGTCTTTATACCATTTACCGTAGGTGGCGGGATACAGACAGTCGAGCAAATGGATGAGATACTACGAAGCGGGGCGGATAAGGTCTCAATAAATACCGCAGCCGTTGATAATCCCGAAATTCTAACAGAAGCGGCCAAGCGTTTCGGCAGCCAATGCGTTGTCCTTGCTATCGACGCCCGCAGGTCAACAAAAGGTAAATGGAAAGTGTGCGTAAAGGCAGGGACGGAGCCGACTGATATCGATGCGATTGAATGGGCTGCAAGGGGAGAGAAATCAGGTGCAGGAGAGATACTATTAACCAGTATGGATGCTGACGGTACAAAGGCCGGCTATGATAACGAACTGAATAAGGCAGTGAGCGATGCGGTCAATATTCCCGTCATAGCGTCCGGCGGGGCGGGAAAACTCGAACACCTCTACGATGCCATCGCCGAAGGGGGGGCGGATGCGGTGCTGATGGCTTCGATTACACACTTCGGAAATTACACAATAAACCAGATGAAAGAATACCTGAGAGACCGCGGGATTGCCGTGAATCTATAAAACCAGCATACAGGAAAATTACGGTGTGCACAGCACGCCTTACAAGTAAAAAACGAAGAACTCGTTTAGAAAGTATCGAGGTAGGTTTCGAGCTCCCAGTTGGTGACCTGCTGTTTGAACTGGCCCCATTCCTTTGTTTTCACATCGATATATCTTTCGTACAGATGCTTTCCGAGAGTTTCCTGCAGGACTTCGTCCTTTTTTAATGCGTTCAAAGCTTCGGCCAGTGAGGTTGGCAAAATGTCGATATTTTTCTGCGCGAGACTTTCGCCGTCAAGCTCGTAGATATTTTCTTCCACCGGCTCAGAGGGTTGTAAATCGTTTTTGATACCGTCCAGGCCGGCTTTTAACATAACAGCAAAAGCCAGGTACGGATTACAGGTTGGGTCCGGGCATCGCAGCTCGATTCGGGCGGCCTGCGGTTTGGCTTTGAACCATTTGGGTACTCTCAGAAGGGCCGAGCGATTCATCGCGGCCCAGGTAACGTAAACCGGGGCCTCGAAGCCGGAGACAAGACGCTTGTATGAATTTACCGTCGGGCAAAGAAGTGCACACATCGCATCGATGTGCTTGATTTGGCCGGCTATGAAATTAAAGGCGATTTTCGACAGGTTGTATTTGTGCTCTTTGTCGTAAAATGCGTTTGCATTTGCCTTGGTATCGAACAAGCTCTGGTGGACGTGCATACCTGAGCCGGCCTTGCCCATTTCCGGTTTGGCCATAAAGGTAGCGTGCAAATTGTGCATCTGAGCGATTTTCTTCGCACAGTATTTCAAGGTCAATACCTTGTCGGCAATATCGAGGCAGCTGCCATAACGGAAATCTATTTCGTACTGGCCCAGGCCGACTTCGTGATGAGAGGCCTCTACGTTTATCCCGAAATTCTCCAAAGAAGCCACTATCTTTTTTATGACTTTGTATCCTTCGTGAGAAGAGAGGTCAAAATAGCTGCCGTAATCCAAAGGGATGGTCCTGCTCTGGCCATCAGTTCTGAACAGATAGAATTCCGGCTCCGGGCCGACATTATATTCGAAGCCCAGTTTCGCAGCTTCAGCAGCAGCTTGCCTGAGGATGAATCTCGGGTCTCCTTGAAAAGGCTCTCCGTCCGCACGATAGATGTCACAGATAAATCTTGCAGTTATTCCGTCCTGAGTCAGCCAGGGAACGACTGCGTAGGTTGCAGTGTCGGGCTTTAAGAACAGGTCGCTTTCCTGTATTCGGGCGAAGCCCTCTATCGAAGAGCCGTCGAACCAGACACCATCGGCCAACGCATCCTGCAATTCCTCGACCGGCATGATGACCTCTTTTATGACTCCGAGTAAATCGGTAAACTGCAGGGTAATAAATTTAATATTGTCTTTTTCTACCTGTTCGAGGACCTTCTGAGCATCCATTTGGTTTCCCTTCTCTTGTTTTGTATATCGTATTACAAATCTCGTAACGGCTTATTCTGACTTATGTGAGGAAAACTGCAAGACAAATCCGCCGGAGGCGGATAAATTTCAAAAAATCAATCCCAACAGGCAGTTGTCCATCGTCATTTTCTTAACAGTGAGCACGCTGGATAATGGTTAGCAAGAAATCTGTTGTTTTCACGTATCTTTGTCTGAATTACACATTTTCGTGTGCGATTTTATGTTATTAGAGTTAAAAGGACAAGTAAGCCGAAAATTATGATTACTATGCCTGATACTTTGTTCAGCCAGGCTGGTTTTCTGTAAATCAGTTTACCCAAAAATGTGGCGGTAATGAAGCTCAGTATCAACCACCAAAGTCCTGAGCCGACAAATACACCAGCAACCAATAACAGAGCGGTGATTTGATGCTCAACCGTTCTTACTAATCCCAAGCCCGCAAATATCGCCGCGAAAACAAGAAATGTAACGGGATTTGTGAGTGTAAGAAAGAACGCCGATACGTAATCCCCGACATAACTGGCGTTATCCCCCGGGACTGTTTGTTGTTCCGATTTAGACAGGAAAATCCTCACCCCCATATAGCAAATAAAGATACTACCAACGAGACGAAGCCACAATTGTTCCTTGATTAGAAAGTTTGAAATAAATGTCAGTCCGAACGCTGCAATAAAGCTGTAGACAACATCCGCGGTAGCCGCTCCCAGTCCCGAAACTATGCCGTGAAGCCTGCCTCTGTTCAAGGTTCGCTGTATGCACAGCACTGCGATTGGCCCTACGGGAGTCGAAATCAAAAAGCCGACAAACAAACCCTTAAAAAATAGACTGATATCCATAATCCTCTACAAATATACATTAAACACAACTTATATTCACTCTCTCTTGTCAACGTGCCCGAGATTCTACAAAAATTCCTCTTTTTTGCAAACCCTTGATTTGAATTAAGGCGAGTGTTTTGGTTACTGGTGGCAAAATGGCCGGTTTCGTATTTTCCAACAAGGCAGATTGAAATTACACTTTTTCAAAGGTAAATTTGTGGCTTGTGGCGTTGATTTTTATAGTATCGCCTTCTACAAATTTTCCGGCTAAAAGCTCCGTGGCAAGGGAATTTTCCAAACGCTGCTGAATGGTTCGCTTCAACGGTCTTGCGCCGAAGACGGGGTCGTAACCCTCATCCATAATCTGATTGCGTGCACTATCGGTAAATTCAAGCTCGATATTTTGCTGTTTCAACCGGTCAGCTAAAAGCTGGAGCTGGATATCGACAATTTTTGTCAAATCGTCTTTTGTGAGCATGTGGAAGACGATTATCTCATCGATTCGGTTCAAGAACTCGGGCTTGAAGACCTTTTTGAGCGCATCTTTTACGTGGGCCTCGATTTCCCAGTCGGCGCCGGACTCTTCGGTAAGCTGCTGAATCTGCTGGCTTGCGATATTGCTGGTCATAATGATAACAGTATTTTTAAAGTCCACAGTTCGGCCTTTGCCATCGGTCAACCGGCCATCGTCAAAGACCTGCAGCAACACGTTGAAGACATCTACGTGGGCTTTTTCAACCTCATCGAGCAGAATTACCGAGTATGGTTTGCGGCGAACGGCTTCGGTCAGTCGGCCTCCTTCTTCGTAACCGACATATCCGGGCGGTGCGCCGATGAGCCGAGCAACAGAATGCTGCTCCATAAATTCGCTCATATCAACGCGGACCATAGCGTTCGGGTCATTAAAAAGAAAATCAGCGAGCGCTTTTGAAAGCTCGGTCTTTCCCACGCCCGTCGGGCCGAGAAAGAGAAATGTTCCAATCGGTCGGTTCGGGTCTCCCAGGCCTGAGCGGCTTCTTCGAACCGCGTTGCAAAGGGCAGCAACCGCTTCATCCTGGCCGACTACACGCCGGCGAATTGAATCGGCCATATTCATCAGTCTTTCGCGCTCCCCGCTGAGTAATCTTGCTACGGGAATGTTTGCCCATTTGGATACGACCTGAGCGATGTGCTCTTCAGTTACCTCGTTATGTATTATTTTGCTTCTGTCGGATTTGGCAAGTTGGTCCTCTTTTTCCTGGAGCTCTTTTTCCAAATTCGCGATTGTTTCGTATTTCAAACGGGCAGCGGTTTCCAGCTCGCCTTTACGCTGGGCATCTTCGAACTGGTTCTGGGCATCTTCGATTTTTTCTCTTATCTGTTTTATCTGGTCGATATCGCCTCTCTCCGCTTCCCAGCGGGCAGTAAGGTCTTTGTCCTGCTGCTGCAATTGAGCTAATTGCTTTTCGGTATTTTTTAATCGTTCTTTGCTTGCTTCGTCCTTTTCTTTCTTCAGGGCCTCACGCTCTATTTGAAGCTGAACAATCTTTCTTCGGATATCGTCCAGCTCGGCAGGCAGAGAATCATTTTCAATTCGCAGCTTCGAGGCGGCCTCGTCAATCAAATCTATGGCTTTATCAGGCAGCCAGCGGTCGGATATGTAGCGGTTCGATAATGTCGCGGCTGCAACAAGGGCAGAATCGGTAATCCGAACGCCATGGTGGGTATCATAGCGGTTCTTCAGGCCTCGAAGGATAGCTATGGTTTCTTCAACACTCGGCGGGTCGATGATAAACGGCTGAAAGCGCCTCTCAAGAGCAGCATCTTTTTCCACGTACTTTCGGTACTCGTCAATAGTAGTTGCGCCGATGCAACGCAGCTCACCTCTTGCAAGCGATGGCTTGAGCAAGTTACCGGCGTCAACAGCCCCTTCGGCCTTGCCTGCGCCTACTATGGTATGCAGCTCATCAATGAAAAGTATAATTTGGCCTTCGGCGGCGATGACTTCTTTGAGAACCGCTTTTAACCGGTCCTCGAATTCACCTCTGAATTTTGTTCCGGCTATCAGAGCTCCCATATCGAGGGCCACTACTCTTTTATTTTTAAGCCCTGCAGGAACGTCACCTGCAACTATTCGCTGGGCAAGGCCTTCAACGATTGCGGTTTTGCCTACGCCGGGCTCACCTATGAGAACAGGATTATTTTTCGTTCGGCGATTGAGGACCTGCATGCACCGCCGGATTTCTTCGTCCCTGCCGATGACGGGGTCGAGCTTGCCCTTGCGGGCCATCTCCAGAAGGTCGATACCATAACGCTCCAGGGCCTTGTATTTATCCTCGGGGGTCGGGTCGGTTATTTTTTCTCCCGGTGTGCGAATTTCCTTCAGGGCATTTTCAACCTGCTCGGGTGTAATGGAGTTTAAATGCAAAATCTCTTTCGCATCGCTTTGTACCGAGGCAAGTGAGAGAAAAAGGTGCTCGACACTTAGATATTCGTCGCCCATTTTGTCGGCGCGGTTCTGGGCATCGAGAACGATTTGATTAAAGGCCGGCTCGGGCGTAAGCATATTGCCGCTCGTACCCTGCGGCAGCCGGCCAAGCTCGCTGTCTGTCATCTCTTTGATTCGCAAAACACTAGCGCCGATTTTTTTCAAAATCATGACCGCAATACCATTATCATCATCGCAAATAGCGCTTAATAAATGCAATGGCGACAGAACAGTATGCGATTTGGCCATCGCAATCTGCTGGGCGGTCGCTAATGCCTCCTGAGCTTTCAATGTAAATTTGTCGAATTTCATTATCAGGTCCTATTTTATAGAGATATAGAGTTTTCGTAAACCCCGTTAGAAATAAAACTCCATCCCGTGTTTCCCCCGGTAATAATGATGGCCTCTAACGGTGTAAATACTCTGGAAACATAAAAGAGCAAATGTTGTGCCGAAATGAAGCAAAGTGATAACAGCTTTTCTTGTAAGCAGTTATAGATTTACGGCTTTTCTTGTTCCGTGCCAATATGGCAGGAGCAAGCCCAAATGTCTTACTCGTGACGATAGACTTGCCAAGCCATATAGTTATAGCAACGCCCATTGCGAAAATATATCACATAAGGGATTGAAGATTTGCGATTTTCATAAGTCGTCGGACGATGATGGAGACACGCGGCAAGTCAGCTTGCAATATTTAATTTTTTTGGTTTTGGCTTTTTAGTTGCTGCCTGTTTTGATAGAATCTCCCTCGCAAAGTCCAGGAAGATTAAATTCATAAACGGGAAGAAAAAAAATGAAAAACGATAAGTCGAATTGCCCGGACAAAGAAAAATATCTTTCGGGTAAAAGGATTCTGCCGGAACCGATTTCCAAAGATACCGACATAGTAAAACTTGTAGATAACTTGGACGCTTATAACGGCGGCAGGCTAAGGGCCGCCTGCCACCTGCTAAGAGATAAATATTCTCAGGAGGATGTTACGGTCGGATTAAGTCTGGCAGGGGCGTTAACCCCGGCAGGATTAGGGCCTTCCACGATAATACCTTTGATGAATCATGGTTTTGTTGACTGGATATCTGCGACCGGCGCAAATATGTATCACGATTTGCATTATGCGTTTAACCTGCCGATGCATAGAGGAAGCCACACCGTTGATGACG
>CAYWUO010000055.1:0-12194 GCA_964461285.1 uncultured Pirellulales bacterium | reverse complement strand
AACGAAGATACAGAGCCTGTTCATATCTTATCCGACTCGAATTATGGCCAACGATGCTTATACAGTTTTATACGCCTTTTACCCGCCTCAGGCGGACTGGCGTACTGTATAAAAGGAAAGACTATTCGTCGCTTCCGTCTTCGCTATTCTGCTTCGCTAAAGCTATGCAGAAACCAGCTATGGAGGACAGGCGGGGCTGCGAACAGCACCGGGCAATTATTTATCCTTTTTTTCTTGTTTTAATTTTCGTTTTTCCTTCGGAGTAAGCAGGGCCTTTTTATGTTGTTCTCTTTTGCCTTTATCTTTTTTTCCCTTATCGCCCATATCAGTTTCTCACTTTCTATCAATATATATTATGGATTCCCGCTCCGGCGCCTTCGCGAGGACAATTTTCGCGGGAACGACCCTCCGACGCTCTTTGGGCTGTGGAGGGCACGCAAAACTTATACTACCCAAACCCGCAATTTCCGGCAAGAGAAATCTCGTCGCCCGTCGCTCGTGACCCGTAAACCAAGCGACGAATTGGCCTTGTGGACGGAGGCGGATAAATGTCTTCGTGGCCCGTTAGAAATTGACGTACTGCTTCTAACGGGGCGAGGATAAAAAACAAGTTCAGCGGCGGATTATAGGAGTATAATTGTAAACAAGCGAAAAAGTTACAAAATATCTTCATCAAGCCATTGCGGCTCTGCATACAAGAAAAACGCTAAACGGCCTTATCAACTCAATCAGCGGCGATTTTTCCGGTAACATGTCATAAAGTCACCTCTTAAAGCTGTCGATTTACAATTAAGTAATGGCAAAGGACAAATCTTATTCGAGGAGATGAAAATGGACATGAAAAACGAGCCCCGCCCATCAACAGACGGGCTGGGCGAACGAAGAAGTGAGCAAAGACTGCATTATTACTGGCCTATCTGGTTCGCCGAGGATTTTAATGACGAGCTTTCACAGGGCCAGATGCTTGATATCTCAAGCCAAGGTGCAGCATTTACCTGCTATGATGACGGCAATTGCCCTTACACGGGCCAGCAAATAACCGCTCGTTTCAGCGTTCCACAATTTGGCCCGAATGACTCATTCGATATGGCCAATTTCACTCGTTCAGGTCATGTTTCGCGGGTCGAGGAAATGAATCACTTCGTCCGCCGCGTTGCGGTCCAGTTCGCAGAATCCCTGCCCATCAAGCCGGGCGAGCAGGCCTATGTCAATAGTAAATCTGACGTAAAAAAAGGTCTAAGGCCGGTAACCACATAAAGCCGTAAATCAACTTCAGGTCATTCGCCAAAGCTAAAAAACAGCCAGAGAACATTAATATCCCAGCCAACAGTGCCGCCTGATTACGAATTAGAGGCCTTTTCCGAAGGCTTGGGAATCGCATCCGGCAAGGTATTCGGGTCAAGCTCGAGGTTGTCGGTAATCACAAAACAGTCCAGGAAATTTTCATTTTCACGATGCAGCCACTCAATGGTGTGCTTGCCTTGCGACAAAGTGAAATGCACAACCTGTTTATCGTCATCGCTGCTGTGAACCGCGACCCAATGCCAATCCGGCGTTTGGGGTCTTATACCATTCCACAAGACCCAGCCATTACTATTGTTTTTCGTATTCGTAGTGGCTGTCTTGATTCGCATCCAGAATGAGTCGTCTTGCACATTACTTACACGAGCTATAACCTTATATTCACCGCCCTTGACCGTAAAATTGGACTTTGCGCCTTCTGTATAGATTAAGTCGTTGTTGCCACTAACACTGCCTGTTGTCCCGATGTACTTTCCGCCCGACGGCTCTCCCTTGGCCTCGGCAGACTTCACGGGGTCATAACCACTATCAGGAAAAACCTCCAGCGGCGACGCTATCGAATCGGCTGCTTCCGCTTCCAGCCAAATTTCCTCTGCAATGACGGCAAGGTTTATAGTCAGGCTAAAAGCCGCAACTAAAGCAAAAAGAACCAGTTTCTTAAACATAATAGTCCTCCATCGAAAAGTTTTAATGACACTAACTTTGCTCCAGCTATGCGCCAAAACAGTCTATTGTTCTGACAGCAAGAACCAACAATACACTTATTATTTCACTTCTATTTATACTAATCAGCGCTAATTTTGTCAAGAGATATGTCCAAGTATTCTGCGCATTTACGATTACCTCGTGCAGAAATATTTATCTGAAAAAAGTGGTTTTTCTATTCTATGGCTCAATTAAAACAATTTTAAGTTTTCGAATCGTCCCTTAGCCAATGCTTAAGGCAGCATTTGTACGACCATATCGGCGACCTTCTCGCAGGCCTTTTTCTCAGCAAACGGCTCAGCCAAACTAATCAGCTCATTACTGGTTCGAGTTAACTGTTCTTTATCTTCCAAAAGCCGCTCGATGCTCTCGATAACCGGTTCAATCGAGCTAAAATACGGCATAAATTCCGGTACCAACTCTTTACCAGCCAGGATATCGACCAGAGACAAATACTTTGTTTTTACCAGCCAGCTTCCCACCAGATACCACAAAATCCTGCTGGATTGATACATTATGACCATCGGACAGCCGACTGCCGCCACCTGTAAAGTGGCACTTCCGCTGGCTACAATCGCAAAATCAACAGCAGCAGCGGTTTCACTAACCAAGCTAATAGTATATTTACACTCAAAGCCGGGAATTTGAGATGCTTGTAAGAGCTGTTTACGCTCAGTATCCACGGCCACCGTGGTAAATGTTGAATCGGGATATTTTTGTTTCAAACGAAGCGCTATCTGCTGCATTGGTCGCCAGAGCGACTCAATCTCAGCGGCCCGTGAGCCGGGCATAAGAGCAAACCTAGCATTTTCCGGTTCGAAATTAACGTATTCTTTCCTGAAACGGGCTAAATCAGGACCCAAATTATCCAATAATGGATTGCCTACAAAGGCCACATCAAGCCCCCTCCGGCTGAACCATTCCTTCTCGAAGGGTAAAATGCAGCAGAGCTTATCGCAGCACTTTCGCAGCTTTTTAATTCGCCAGCCGGCCCAGGCCCAGAGCTGCGGGGCGACGTAAAAAAGGGTTTTAACGCCCGCTTTTTTAGCGGCTTTTGCGATGTGGAAGTTGAAGCTTGGTGAGTCGCAAACGATGACCAAATCGACCTTATTGCTTTTTAGATAGCGTGTTATGCGTCTTATCAGATTGTAATAACGTGCGATGTGACTGAAGGCCTTGTATATCATAACGGCCCTTCCGGTTGTGGTTTGCAACAGCTTACAGCCGGCCTCGGCCATTTTTGGTCCGCCTACACCGACAAACTCGATATTGTCGTAACCTCTTTTGCTCAAAGCAGCTATCAGGCCTGCACAGTGGGCATCGGCACTCGGCTCGGCGACGCTAATGAAGATGCGATAAGGCTTTTGTTTCTTAATCATAGAAGTCCATATGTTAACTGGATTTATGAATACGGCAAGCAGATATTGTTAAGATTTGGCTTTTGATTTTTTATTGACGGTTTTCGGGGAGAGAAAAAAGCAGTAACGAAAAAGCTTAGACGGCCCTCATCCGTATCTTAGTTCTCATTCCAGTTAGTTACCTCGAAAGCTATGGCCGGGTCATCTATGGAGACATTTTTTCTGAGCGATGCATCGTAGTGGAACGCAACGGAATTTTTTTGCTCGAAATTTTTAACTATGATAGAGCCGTAGGCATCGGCGGAATTGTGAAACGTAACATTTGCGTTCGGTGCATAAATTACACCATAAAATTCGGAGCCATTTTTAAAACTCATCTGGTCACAGCCATCAAGGCCGAATATTTTCAGTCTTTTGGGGTCCTGAGTTTCGTTGTTAAAGGCGCTGCTATTTTTACCTTCAATTTTACCTCCTACATACAGGACTAACGAAGCATTTTCCTCGACAATTATTTTAGCTGAGTTGCGAAGGGTCACATCTCCGGTAATGTAAAACGTGACATTTTCCGAAATATATAATTCGGAGCCGGTGCCGAGGTCTATTCCTTCATATTTTCCCGAAGGGTAAGTTTCATCACCATTTTCGATAGTTTCCTGCAATGTCATTGCCTGCAGCCACTGAGGCACGATAATCGGCGGCAGCTCCTGCTCGACAGGCATAGCCGAAGTGTCACCTGTAATAGTCGCGCTATTTTTCAATTCGATAACATCATCCGGGTCTCCGCCGGCACCTACTATAACATCGCCGTTTATAGTTGCAGAGTTTTTCAGGATTATTGCACTGGAGGCGTTGCTGTTAGTCGCGACTTTCATAGGTTCATCGTCGTCTTCAAAATTGTACCAGTCCACTACAGCAGAATTCTTAAGCTCAAGACCCTGAACTGCGAAGATTGAATAGTCAAAAGGCCCCCGCAGCCTTAACGTGCATCTAACACTTTTTTCGGCGTGGTTGGATTTTCCGACAGACTCGATAGTATAGCCGCCGGCAATGTCACCCGTGATTGTGTAGTTTAAGAAAGAGCAACAGTTGGGCAAGGTCTGATTTGCTGCAAGGGGCAGGGAATTGCTATCCCAGGGTTTGACATTCAATTTTTGGTTCATTTCATAGAGAGCTTTAGTAAGCCCGGCATCGGCTGCAGAGCGTGCTGCAATCTGTGAAGCTGTTCGCACCGATAAGGTACGGCTGTTAAAACCAATCGTCAACAAACCCGTACCTACAATAAGCAACATTGCAACAGCAACCATAGCCAGAGGTATTACAGAACCACGCCTTTTCGATTTTAGCAGCTTATGCATATTCATCCAAATCCACCCTCCGAGAGATATTTACTAATTGTGCATAACAGCAGACGAGACAACAGTATTAGCCTGTGTGCCGTTATCGATTTTAAGTGTCATCTGAATGGATTGGCCGACCTGCTTAAAAACGCAATCAGATACATTCTGACAAACAGTCCGGATAGACAGCGCTTCCTTCGGCTCCAGCTGGCCATATTCAATCACCAGATCGCCTTCGGCCATAAAGAATAATGCATAGCGGTCAGCAACAACAGATTCGCTATTTGCGCAGTAATTAACCTCAACCCAGTGGCTATCATCATCTACCAAGACCCCATCCTTACTTGCCCTTCGAACCATCGCGTCAAATGCTTTAGCAGCGACATAACTGTCAGCAACCACATCAGAATTTATACGATTGTACATAATGTGCCAGCCACGATTACTGTCAGCCAATATGATACCGACAACCAATATCGGGATAAGCATAATTATCATGGTTATCAATAGTTCTATAGACGTGAAACCATTGCGAACTGTAAGTCTGTTTTTCATCATCTTTGTTTTCTTAATTTCGTTAGTTCGGTAATGCATAAGTTGTGAGCTTAAATGAGTCGTCAGTGCCATTTCCCTGCTCACCGCGCTGTGCCCAGGTTACGATTACATTCAAGGTCCTTAATCCGGTACTATCGTCTTTCCAGGACAGGGTAGTGTAGTAGGCGGTACCATTCAACACAACTTCGTAGCTTCCCAACAAGGTAAAGGTTTCGTCGTATCCAACTTCATCAACAGTGGATTGCGTGATGGTGATGTCTGAGCCGAGATTTTCAACCGGGTCATATGTCTCTGTGCCTCCGACAGCCCGCCAACTCTCACTAAGCGTCACAGCGACCCTGGCGGCCCTATCGAGCATAACAGCTTTTCTTGAATCCAGGGCAGAATAATATCTGAAATTGGCTGTTCCGATAATCGCAATAGACAAGATAGAAATCGCAACCATCGTGCCGACTAATGAAGTCCCTCGCCGGCACCAGAAAGTGTTTTCCTTTGTCATAATTATTTACTCCCTGCTGAAACGGTAAAAGCCGTTTAATAGAGTACTTAATTTTATTCGTCACAAACCATCGGTTGCTTTATATAGAAACCAGCTTCGATTTAACGTCCTAATATAAAAGGTTGTTAAGCCCCCATCAGATTTTCCTATTTAAAGTATATCCCAGGAAACATCAAAAGCAAAGATAACAGACTTATTCAATACAGGGAAATAACTCCAGGCAGAGGTCAAGTCCTAATAAACGCAACAGAGAATCTTGAAATATAATTTGGCATATTAAAGTGCAAACGGGGGAAATTAAGGATTTACGATTCGCGATTGTTGCTTTATTATTGAACAAGACGTTATAAGAAGGATTATTGGGTCAAATAAAGGTAAGTGATGGACAGGTTTTTTGCAGGACAGGAGAATCTGTGGGAGGAAGAAGTTGTGCTCGAAGGACAACAGGCACATCAAATCTGTAATGTGCTGCGTAAGAAGGTCGGTGAACATATCATCGTGCTGGATAACCACGGCTTCGAATATGAAATCGAGCTAAAGACGATTGGAAAAGAAAAAATAACAGGTCAGATAAAAGAAAAGCGAACAGCCGGGGGCGAGCCGAATGTGAAGATTACGCTGTATCAGAGTTTGCTTTCGCGTGAGAAGTTCGAATGGGTGCTGCAAAAGTGTACGGAGGTTGGAGTAAAGCGCTTCGTGCCGATAGTTACCGAGCGCAGCATTGTGAGGCAAGAGTTAATAAAGGCAAATAAAATAGGACGCTGGCGGCAAATAATACAAGAAGCTGCGGAACAATCGGCAAGGGGTAGGATGCCGGAATTAGAAAAAGCTGCCAGCTTCGAAGAGGCGATAGCCAGACTCGACGATTCCGATTATAAAATTATGGCGCATACACAAAGCCAAAGTGTGAGTTTGAGGCAGTACCTAAATAACAGCAATAAGAAAATTAAAAGTATCGCCCTGTTTATAGGCCCGGAAGGCGGATTTACAGAAAATGAGGTGCAAAGCGCCAGGAAAAATGATATTGCTCTGATTAGTTTAGGTCAGCGGATTTTACGAACGGAGACGGCGGCAGTGGTTGCAAGCAGTCTTATTCTTTATGAGTCAGGTGAGATGGAGGAAAAGTAAGGTATGCTTTACTTAGTGGCAACACCGATTGGGAACCTGTCGGATATTAGTTTGCGGGCGCTGGAGGTCCTCCGGCAGGTCGATTACGTAGCCAGTGAGGATACGAGAAAGACCGGCCTGTTGCTGAAGCACTATAAGATAAAAAAACCGCAAATTACTTTCCATGAGCACAACGAGAAGCAGGCGGGCAGAAAGATTATGGCTTTGCTCAAAGAAGATAATTCGGTGGCACTGGTGACAAATTCCGGCACACCGGGGATATCGGACCCCGGATTTACGCTGGTTCGCAGCGCTATCGAGACAGGAATAGATGTAACGATGATACCGGGGGCTTGTGCTCTCGTGATGGCGTTGGTATTGTCGGGACTTGCGACGCATAGTTTTACGTTTCGCGGCTTTGCACCACGGACAAGTGGCAAAAGACGAAACTTTTTGGCTGCAGATAAGGATTCACCACACACCCTTATTTACTACGAGAGTCCGAACCGGCTGAAAGGTTTTTTGGAGGATGCTTTAGAGGTCTTCGGAGACCGCAAAGCAGTTGTGGCGAAAGAACTGACAAAGATGTTCGAATCAGTAAAGCGGGGGCGAATAAGCGAGCTGCTCGGCCGGCTCGAAGAAAAACCGAAGGGAGAATATGTGATTGTCATCGCCGGTGCTGAGCAAGATAACAAAGAGAAAACTCCACGTAATACCCCAAAAGAAAACACGGGGCAGGCGTTGGGATAAATATTTCATCGCCGTCGAATTACTCAGGTTTACGAGGTTTGCTGGTAAGTAAACTCGAACACTTCGGGCTCAGCGAGCTTTCGATAATCCTTCATAGTCATTCGGACAGCTTTTTCATACGAGCCGGCCTGGAAGGCGATATGGTCATCGGCCTCGAGGGACTTATCCATAACAGTCGGTAAATCATATAAGTTTCCAAACGGCGGCTCAGCACCGAGTTCGCAGTCAGGAAATAACTCGCCGATATCCTTTTCCTCTGCCAGCTTGACCGATTTAGCCCCCAGCTGTTTTTTCAAGGCCTTGAAATCAATTTTGTGAGGCGCTGCAAGAACACACATCACGAATTTTCCGTCGGCCTTGACAATGACGGGCTTTGCCACGAATCTGCCGGGCTCATGTTCTGCAGCCGCCAGATTCTGTGCGGTATAACTGGGCTCGTGTTTGGTAAGCTTGTACTTGACCTTCGACTTTTTCAAAAAATCTGTGACTTGCATTTTATTGCCTCCGATAAAATACTAAAAATCGCTACCGTAACTTTTACGTCCAAAGATTTGGCATGTCAATCGATAATATCAAAATTCGAGTTACGAGAAACAAGCAAAAAATGGCGTAACTTATACCTGTACACTTTACCATTTATTAAAGGATTGGCGGGAATCTTACAATACTTTATTGGTTCTGCCGGCTTAACCTATGACATTTTATAGATTTATGTGAAAAAAGGATTGACTGTATGAACTTATTAGTAATAAAATCGTATAAAATTACCGAATATTTTTACTATCGCTGAATTACTTGCGTTCCTTGTATTCTTTTTTACCTGACGAATTAGGAGATTAAAAATGCACGTATTACCCAGGCAAAACAGGAAAATCTCACCTTATCATGTCATTTTAACTACCGTTTTCCTTCTGGTCTTTCTATCGCCGCTGTCGGTTCTTGGCGAAGATAAGAACAGCATCGCGACACTAAAGCAGATGGGCAAAGCCTTTGCCGGTATTGCGGAAAAGACGTCGCCGGCGGTTGTCGGCCTGAAAGCCGACAGGGTAATTACCAAAGAATACCCATATATGCGGGACTGGCCTTTTGACGATTCATTCGATCCGTTCGGTGACGATTTATTTGAACGCTTCTTCCGCCGTTCTCCCCGTGAACGCACTCCACAGCGGAAGCATAAGCAGACTCGGCCGGTTCAGGGTTCCGGCTTTATTATCTCATCCGACGGCTATATTCTCACAAGTAATCACCTGGTCGAAGACGCAGAAAAAGTTGAGGTGGAGCTGTCAGATGAGCGTAAATTTCCGGCTGAAGTCGTCGGGACAGACCCTGAAACAGATGTCGCATTGGTAAAAATCGATTCCAAGAATCTGCCCTACCTGGAGCTGTCAGACTCAGACAAGCTTGAGGTCGGAGAATGGGTTCTTGCAATAGGCAATCCATTCGGTTTGAACCAAACAATAACTGCCGGCATTGTAAGCGCCAAAGGTCGTAGTAATGTCGGGCTGACAACATACGAGGACTTTATCCAAACTGATGCTGCGATAAATTTCGGTAACTCAGGCGGGCCCCTGATAAATCTCGATGGAGAGGTAGTTGGAATTAACACTGCTATTGTCGGCTCGACCGGCAATATAGGTATTGGATTCGCGGTGCCTATAAATATGGCCAAAGCTATCCTGCCGCAGCTTAAGAAGGGCGAAGAGATTGAACGGGGATTTTTAGGTGTCGATATCCAGGACCTTACACCGGAATTAGCAGAATATTTCGGTTTAAAAAATACCAAAGGAGTACTTATCCCGGAGGTACAAAGTGAATCAGCGGCTGAGAAAGCAGGGATAAAACCGAATGATATCATCGTTGAGTTTAACGGTAAGGGCGTGGAGACGGCTAAAGAATTACAGAAATGTGTAGCGATGTTAGAGCCGGGCACCAATGTAAAAATAGTGGTGTTTCGAGACGCCAAACAAGAGACACTTACCGCCGAGCTGGCAAAACGACCGCCCCTGAGTGAGATTACAGGTAAGGCAGGGCCGAAGACTCTTGAGGAATTAGGTTTCTCAGTACAGGATTTGACGGCAGATTTAGCCGAGCGTTATGGCTATGAAGGTCAAAGCGGAGTTCTCGTTACAAGTGTTGACTCAGACTCGGGAGCTGCACGGGCAGGTATCGCACCGGGAGTGTTGATTAAAGAAGTCAATGGTAAAGAGGTCACAAATTCCAGGGAATTCAATGAGCAAATATTAGATGCCAAAAAGAAAGACAACGTCCTTCTGAAAGTCAGGAAAGAACGCTATACATTCTTCGTTCTGCTGACATTCAGTGATTGAAAAACAACCAAATGAAACAAGAGATTCTCATATAAAACTTTGGCCCCGCATCAAGCGGGGCTAAGTTTTTTTAAGATTGCCACTTCGCAAGTGGGGGCGTATACTTTTTGGCATGTTGAAGAAAATACTCGGTTTTTATACGAAGTTTTTTGCGGTTTGGGTGCTTCTCTTCGGGATAGTCGCGTACATTTTTCCAAAGCCATTTATTGCCTTGAAACCGGGAATGGACTGGTTCTTCGCCCTGACGATGTTCGGAATCGGGGCGGTGCTGCAGGTCGAAGATTTCAAACGGATTGCCAAAAAGCCGATTATTGTCCTTATCGGCTCAGCGGCACAGTTCAGTATTATGCCGTTGGGGGCATTTGCTTTAGCGAAACTATTCAGGTTGCCGCCGGAGATAGCGGTTGGCTTGATACTAACGGGCTCGGCACCAGGCGCGATGGCCAGCAATGTGATGAGCTATATTGCCAAGGCCGATACGGCTTATTCGGTGTCCCTCACAACGGTTTCCACGCTGTTATGTCCCGTACTTACGCCGGGCCTGACATTTATTTTGGCGGGGTCAGTGCTGAAGGTCCCTGTTTTGGATATGATGTTGGATGTCATCCTCATGGTGATAGTGCCCCTGTTTATAGGATTCGGGGTGCGGTACTACTTCAAAGATAAAATTCAAAAAGTTCTGGAGATATTCCCAGCGATATCGGTTACGTTTATCATATTTATCTGCTCAATGGTAATAGCCCTTAACAGGAATTACCTGGCCCAGGTGACGGTGCTGATTTTGGCTGCGGGTGTGATACTGAATATTTATGGTATGTTGGCCGGTTACGGCGTGGGGACGATTTTTCGGATGGAGATTCGCAGAAGAAGGACATTGGCGATTGAGATTGGCATGCAGAATG
Source organism: uncultured Pirellulales bacterium (assembly GCA_964461285.1). Lineage (GTDB taxonomy): Bacteria > Planctomycetota > Phycisphaerae > Sedimentisphaerales > Anaerobacaceae > CAZBWE01. The sequence goes on along the minus strand of CAYWUO010000055.1, from coordinate 1,352 downwards.
CCGGCTTGGGAACGGTTCTGGCGTTGAAGCATTTCGGCGAGAAAGCGGCTATGCCGGCTGCGATTTTCGTGTTTATATGCATAATTACGGCATCCATTATGGCAGAGAGATGGCAGAAAAAGGCAAATGTTCCAGTAGCAAAATAAATAAAATATATTAGTGGAAGACTATTGCCTTTTGCCGAAAAAGAAACTATAATTTTAGAGTAATATCGGGTTATTTGTAAATTTAAGTGGGCAGTCTTTATATGACTGCCCCTTGCTTATGTATGCGTGTCCCGATTATTAAAATTGATTTAACAGAGGTTTGGTATGGGCTGTAATTTAGCCATTGCAGGAGTAACCGGTGCAGTAGGACAGGAATTTCTGAAAATCCTGAAAGAGCGGGATTTTCCGTTTGATTCGGTGAAGATGCTGGCAAGCATCCGCTCAGCCGGCAAGAAAATCGAATTCAAAGGCAAAAAATATACCGTTGAAGAACTGACCAAAAAGAGCTTTGCCCGGATTGACATCGCATTATTCAGTGCCGGTGCATCTCGAAGCAGGGAATTTGCGCCCGCAGCAGTTGAAGCAGGTGCGGTTGTGGTCGATAACTCATCGGCCTTTAGAATGGACCCCGATGTCCCGCTTGTAATCCCGGAGATAAATCCGCAGAAAATAGCCGAGCATAAAGGGATAATCGCCAACCCGAACTGTTCGACCATTGTCGGGATAGTACCGGTCTGGCCATTGCACAAGGCAAGTCCTGTCAAACGAATGGTGGTCAGCACTTACCAGGCGGCAAGTGGTGCAGGACAACAGGCGATGCTCGAACTCGAAAGACAGAGCCATGAAATTCTCGATGGGAAGGAGCCAACCTGCAATGCCTTTCCATATCAAATAGCGTTTAATATCTTCAGCCATAATTCTGATCTGGATGCCAACGGTTACAATCTGGAAGAGGTCAAAATGGTCAAGGAGACCAGGAAGATATTCGACTGCCCTGAGATTGCAATAACCTGCACCTGTATTCGTATCCCGGTATTCAGGGCGCACTGCGAGAGTATCAACCTTGAATTTACCAAGTCGATTACGCCCGATGAGGTAAGAGACTTGTTGAGCACTGCGCCGGGCGTGTCGGTTCTGGACGACCGCGAGCATAACCGCTTTCCTATGCCGATTGATGCTACCGGCAAAGACGATATTTTCGTTGGCCGAATCCGTCAGGATGAGTCGATACCCGAGAACCGCGGAATTAATATCTGGGTTGCAGGTGACCAGCTGCTAAAAGGAGCGGCGCTAAACGCTGTGCAGATAGCCGAAAAGCTGCTATAATCAGCCGTGATGGCTGTTCGGAAAATAAAACTCATCGTT
>CAYWUO010000054.1:0-12273 GCA_964461285.1 uncultured Pirellulales bacterium | reverse complement strand
TTTAGACAAATGCAGGAGCTGTTCATTAATGATATGATTTATATTGCTCAGCCGCCTTTGTATGAGATAAGGGCTAAGGGCAAAAAGAAATCTGAGTATGTTCTAACCGAAGCGCAAATGCACAAGCGGATGATTGCAAGCGGATTAGAGGGGGCAGGATTGGTTATCAGGAACGGGAAAAAAACCGGGAAAGGCACAAAGACGAAAAGTGAGCGGGAACACAAGATTGCAGACAAAGAGCTTGTGGAGCTTGTAAGGATTTTAGATGAAGCAGAACGCAATATAGCAGTTTTAAACCGACGCGGCATTAATTTCCCCAGCTTTGTTGAGACTTATTACGAACCGCTTAAAGGTGGGCTTCCATGCTTTCGTATATGCGTAGAGGGCCAAGAGGAGATTTACTACGATAGCGATGATTACGAGAAGAGACTCGACGAACTCAAGGAGCGCATTAAGTCACTGGCTGAGGGTGAGGAGGAAGAAAAAATTGTCGCTGAAGAGCTCCATGAGGCCAGAAGAATCAATCAGATAAATGAGAAGCTGAAAAAGACTTTGCATCTGGATTTAAGGGATTTTCTGTTAAAGTCCGAGAAGTCTGTTTCCGGCGAGTCACTGCCGACGAAGTTTCAGCTTATCAGCGGCACAGACGAATATGATGTTGCCTCATTAGGCGATATATGCTCAGCTATCAGGCAGATTGGAGGAAAAGGAGTTGAGATAAAGCGCTTCAAGGGCTTAGGCGAGATGAACGCTGATCAATTGTGGGAGACGACTATGAATCCACAGACCAGGACCTTACTAAGAGTAGCTCTTGAAGATGCCGGCGAGGCCGATAGATTGTTTAGTATTCTTATGGGTGATGATGTGGAGAAGCGGCGAAACTTCATCCGCGACCATGCCCTCGAGGTTCAAAACCTCGACATCTAAATCGGTAATCCCTGCAAGCAGTTTGCAAGGTGTTTTATTGCAAATTGATTTCCTTTTTTTTAACAAGGGAAATCGCTGTAAGATTTTATATTTATTTATGTTAGGCGGAAGTCTCGAGAGTTTCAGATATAAATAGAATGTAGCAAAATGGCTCATAGGGCACAAGTTGCCTAAATTACCATACCCGTGAAGAAACAATTTTCTCTTAGAAAAATTTGATTTTTACGCACAGAAGAAGAAACCAGGCGTTGCCAACAGAGTCGTCAATTGATATTGTTTTATAAGTCGGTTGCTGCCCGTTATTTAACTATTAATCTTGTGGTGCAGGGAGCATATTTTAAAGCCTGTCATCTGAGCGGTGTTTCTAAAAAAAGGATTTTTTATTCGATAGTTGAGAAATTTTACTTGCATAATTCCGAGCAGGTTGTCAAAATACCAACGTTTTCAGAACATTTGTTTTTTGCGAAGCTATGTCCTTTCGGTGGTGAGGTTGGAAATGAGGGTAAACGACTTAGAGGTGAGAGTTCAAGGTGGCAGGATTAAAACCGGTAACCTCCACAGTTACCTGCATTACACCTTTTTCTTTTCTGTTTTGTTTTGCACCTTATTGCTTGTGGGATGCTACGAAAGTTTGAAATCTTCCAAATCAGGTTCTTCCCCAAAAGCTGACGAAGTCGGCAAATTATCCACCGAGCAGGGAAAGGCAGATTTACTTAAAGAGCTAGACCGCAAATTTGAAAATCCTGATGCGCATTACGAGCTGGGTCGCCTGTATCAGATGGACGGGCTTTGGACCCAGGCGGAGTATCATTACAATATTGCTTTAGGATTTCAGCCGTCTCACAGAGAAGCTCAGGCGGCTATGGTTAAGGTGATGATAGATAGCGGCAATAATGTCAAAGCAAGTCATTATACGGACATCTTTATGAATCAGGCTGCTGGTTCTGCCGCGGAGTCACTTAAACTTGCAATTGCTTTTCAGAGACAGTATTTGGACGAAAAGGCGATGGCGTGTTACCAGCAGGCGCTTCGTTTGGCACCGAATTCGGCCAAGATTCACAGGCAATTAGGCTACTATTATTTGAGCAAGGGTGACAGGGAGCGAGCAAAAGACTATCTGAGCCGGAGTTTTGGTCTTAATCCGAACCAGCCGGAGGTGGCCGGTGAATTGGGTCGGCTCGGTGTGGCAGTGAGAATTCCAAGAAAAACAGAGACTTATACGAGGAAGCTGGACAGGATTGTTGAGCAGTCAGATAAGGGAGTTCAAGAATAGAAGGAAATTAATTTTAGTATTTTAGTTTCATTTGTTTTTGCTTTTTCATTGCCCCGTGGCGAAAGGATGCGCTGCGGGGTTTTTATTTGCTATTTTTCCGTAATTTGGCAAGTCCCTCCTTTGATGGCTGGAACAAACACACACTAATATTACATTAAACAGATGAACGCAATTGTGCAGAAAAGGGTAAAACTCTGCCGATATAGACTCGTGAAACGTGGCTTGTAGTCTGCGCTTTAAGTTAATAAGGGCTTTTTATAGGACGATAGAGGTTGCAAGCTTGGTGAAAGATAGAAATTCATACATAATGGCATTGGAATGTCTGGGCATTGGGCTGTCGTTATTGCTTTTATGTAGCTGCGTCAGCTTCAATATTGGCGATTGGCCAAGCAGATTTGCATATCCTCATAACGACCCGCCGGCTAATTGGTGCGGTTCGACAGGTGCTTTTTGCGCGTATTATTTAATGTATTATTTTGGGCCGGGGGTGTTTGTGATATTGTCTTGCAGCATTTGTTTTCTGGTTGCGAAATTGGCACATCGGCCGACAGGTGACCCGATATTTAAAGCCGTTGGATTAGTGCTTGTTACGGTGGCGGCTTCAAGCAGCTTTTATTGTTTATGGCCTTATCGGTTCTTTGGTTTTCCGGTGGGTTCCGGCGGGATGCTTGGTATTGCGGCGGCGCATTTTCTACGAAGTCATTTTGCATCGCTGGGCACATTTTTGTTAATAGCAGCTGTCTGGGCGGTGGGTATTCTTTTGTTGGCAGACAACCTGATTGTAACAGTTGGAAGCTGCTTCGGTTTTGCAGCCAGAAAGATAGCTGGTGTGATAGTGCCGACATGGTCAGTGACTAAAAGGCAGTCGGAGGTTTTAGGCGAGATATGGCAAAAATTAAGAGCAAAGTCCACGCCACCATTGATGCACACTATATCTGAGGCAGTCAGGAAAAAATCCAAGCCTGCTGAAGTCGGGCCATTGAGACAATTGCAGGTGCCTTCACCGGAAGCGCGTAAGCCGGCTAAGCCCTTTGTGCAGGACAGTTATGATGATTATGTTTTACCGCCTTTTGATTTGTTGGCTGAGCCGGAGTACAGTTTTGGTGCTGTGCAGGAGAAAGTCGTAAAGGCAAAGGCAAGTGCATTAGAAAGATTGTTATCAGAGTTCAGTATTAATGCGCGGGTGGTTGCGGCTGAAACCGGTCCTGTGGTGACAATGTTTGAATTAGAGCTTGCCGCAGGTGTTAAGGTCAGCCAGATAGGGGCACTTTCAAATGATATAGCGCGTGCGCTTGGAGTTGGTGCGGTTCGTGTGGTAGCTCCATTGCCTGGCAAGCATACAATAGGCATCGAGGTGCCAAACAGCGAAAAAGAGAAGGTTCGTATGAGAAGTATGTTGGAGTTGGCGGGTGATAAGCCCCGAAGAATGGAGATACCGCTGTTTTTGGGCAAGGATTCATCGGGAGAGGCGCTCGTTTCAGACCTTACTAAGATGCCGCATTTATTGATTGCCGGCACAACCGGCTCAGGCAAAAGTGTCTGCATCAACACCATCATTACCGGAATACTGCTTACGAAACGGCCGGATGAAGTAAAGATGATTTTAATTGACCCGAAGATGGTTGAGATGACGGCCTTTAATACTATCCCACACCTGATGTGCCCGATAGTTACCGAGACTCAAATGGCTGTGCAGATACTCGAGTGGGCAACCGTGAAAATGGATGAGCGCTATGCACTTTTGGCAGAGGCAAGGGTCAAGAATGTTGCTGAATATAATAGACTTGGCGAGGAGGAGATAATCAATCGATTTGAACCGGGCAGCGAGGAGGAACAGGACAGGATTCCGAAGATGCTGCCATATATTGTAATAGTAATCGATGAGCTTGCCGATTTAATGATGACCGCGCCGAAGGAGATAGAGGCATACGTTGTTCGTCTTGCGCAGAAGAGCCGGGCGGTTGGAATCCATATTGTTTTGGCTACACAACGGCCGCAGGCGACGGTTGTTACAGGTCTTATTAAATCGAATATGCCGACAAGAATCGGTTTTCGTGTCGCTGCGAGACTTGACAGCCGAATTGTGCTTGACCAGAATGGAGCCGAGACGCTGCTTGGTGAAGGAGACATGCTGTTTCTGAAACCGGGTACGAGCGACCTGGTGCGTGCGCAGGGCACTTATGTTGACGAGTCGGAGATAAAGCGGATTGTCAAACATCTTAAGGAGTTTGGCGAACCGCAGTTCCATCCGGAGTTGACCCAGCTCAAGAGGATTGATACCGCTGATATGGTCAGGGACGAACTTTTTGATGATTCGGTCAGGGTTATTTTAGAGACTCAGCGAGGCAGCGTATCACTGCTTCAGCGCAGACTCAATATCGGTTATGCCAGGGCTTCACGGATAATTGAAATGATGGCGGCGGCGGGAATACTCGGCGAGTATAAGGGAAGCCAGGCGCGGGAAGTTATAATGACGTTAAAGGAGTATGAGCAGGTTCGTGAGCGGATGGAAGCGGATGAAGGGCGGGAAGGTTTCGCTGAAGGCGAGGATGTGTCCGAGACGGCTTATGTGAATGAGGGGCAGCGAGGATACGTCTCCACCGATAAATTCGAGAGAGAATAAAATTCTTTCCGATTGCTACGGAGATTGAGATTAGGAGGATTCACTTTAGACACTTTACCCTTTAGGCACTTTACACTTTTTAGTGAACTAAAGTGAAAAGATGCGCTAATGTTTTGTATTCATACTGTCGGAGGTTCGACAGAAAAGGATGGATTTGGTAAGCCCCGTTAGAAATAAAACACTAAAGGCATCTGTCTCGCCTTTGACAAGAACTTCTAATGGGGTAAACTGTTACTATGGACAAAGACCTCAAAGGAAAGATGGTAGATGAGCTTGAGCGGATAGTTGAAGAATTGGGCTCAAAAAAATATCTGGCGAGGTATATCTTTCAGTTCATTCAAGTGCTCGGTGTCACGGATGTTTCTCAGATTAGTCCATTAAGTAAGCTATTGCGAGAGCGTTTAGTTGAGAATGGTTATTACATATCGCAGTTAAAACTTAAAAGACGGCTCGATGACCCCGATGGAACAGCCAAGTATGTATTTGAACTGGCTGATGGCAATAAAGTAGAAACTGTGCTTCTTTTTGACGGCCGGAGGAGGACGTTGTGTATTTCCACCCAGGTTGGCTGTGCGATGGATTGTGTATTTTGTGCGACAGGCAGGATAAAACTGAAGCGAAACCTGACCGCAGGAGAAATTGTTGACCAGGTTAATACCGTTAGCAGAGAAGAAACGAAAATCAGCAATGTCGTATATATGGGTATGGGTGAGCCGTTGCAAAATTATGATGCGCTTGTCAGGTCTATTCGTATTCTTAATCATCCCGAAGGCAAAAACATTAGTATCAGGCGTATTACGGTCAGCACCTGTGGAATCACTCCGAAAATTTGGAAGCTGGCTGAAGAAGATGTTCATCCTCGCCTGTCAATATCGCTGAATGCGCCGACGGATGCTTTGCGGAAGAAGCTGATGCCCATAAATACAAAATACCCGATATCGGAGGTGATGGCGGCAGCGAAATTTTATCTATTGAAGACAAAGCAGCGTGTTACTCTTGAGTATGTGTTGATAAAGGGCGTAAATGATACGGCTCTCCATGCACAGATGCTGGCAAAACTATTAACTCGTACCTCACAGAGAAGTAAAGGCCAGGATTTTCGGGTGAATTTGATTGAGTACAATCCACATTCAGAATGTTCGTTCGTTGCCAGCAGCAAAGAGCGGATAGAACAGTTCTTTAGGGTTCTGGAAAAGGCCGGCATAAAAACTACCGTTCGCTTCAAGCTGGGACAGAGAATCAAAGCCGCCTGCGGGCAGTTGGGGGCAGATTCATCAGAGGGACCCAGCTCCGCCGAGACGGGTATTGCATAATTTGCACCGGACCACACAAATTTGCTTGTTTCCCCTTTCTTTTTGTATTTTATGGTCGTTTTTTGGGTGATTTGAGGCATTTGCACTTTTTTGCAGGAAAAAAGTTGATTTACTATTGTAAATCGTGTAGATTATTGCAGTTTAATATGCTTTGTCGCAAGGGGTAGACGTGTGGCACGGGCTTTTAGCCCGTGAAAGCACGGCCAAGATGGCCGTGCCACGATATGGGGTCAACAGAATCACGGCATGGTTGACTCAAGCCTCCGACAGGGCCAAACCGGGCTGATACAGTACGGCCTCCGTGACAGATGGTTGAAAGGAATATCGAGAATCGAACAGGGAATATCAGAGTTCGTCATTCGATTTTTTGGAATTACCCTGTTAGAAAGGAAGCTTCGCCTTTTGGGCGGGCTAAAAAACATGACGGGTTTTCTAACGGGATTTACAGCGATTACCCGGTGGTGTAATTGGTAACACATGGGCTTTTGGTGCCCACGTTCCAGGTTCAAGTCCTGGCCGGGTAGATTTGAAATGATTATTGATTATTTAGTTATATAAGGCTGGTAACAGGAAAGTGGCAGAAAGAGTAGCGATAATATTGGCAGCAGGAGTCAGCAGCCGGATGAATACGCAAATGGCGAAGGTGCTGCATGAAGTATGCGGCAGGCCTATGCTGGCCTATGTGCTCGATGCCTGCCGGGAGGTTGGGGTAAAAAAGATGTATGTTGTTGTTGGTTTCTCTGCTGAGCATGTAGAAGAGCGGTTCAGTGATGTCGATGATATTGTCTGGGTCCGTCAGGAGAAGCAGCTTGGAACAGCTAACGCGGTGTTGTGCTGTAAAGAATACTTGCGTGATTTCGAAGGCGAAACATTTGTGCTTTGTGGCGATGGTCCTTTGATTCGGGCTGAAACATTGAAAACGTTAGTGAAGAAACACGGAGCTGGGCAACCGGCGGTGACACTTGCGACAGCGGTTCTGGATGAGCCGGCAGGATATGGTCGAATAATGCGGGACGAAAACGACAATATCCAGGGTATTGTCGAACATAGAGACTGTACGCCGGAGCAGTTGGCTATTAAAGAAGTGAATCCAAGTTATTATCTTTTCAATAATAAGATTCTTTTTGAGAATGCGGGAAAGGTTAAGCCGGATAATGTCAAGAAGGAGTATTATCTGACGGATGTGCTGAGTTTTGTTATAGCGGCTGGCAAAAAAGTGATTGCGGTAACGGCGGTACGACCTGAGGAAGCGATGGGTGTCAACAGCAGGCGTGAGCTTAGCGTAGCGAGCAAGATTATGCAGCGGCGAATTCAGCAGCAGTTGATGGAAAATGGTGTTACTATAGTCGACCCTAATAACACATGGATTGATGCAAGGGCAAAAATAGGCCAGGATACGGTGATTGAGCCGTTTACATATATTCATGGCGAGGTTATAATTGGTCAGGGCTGTCGAGTTGGGCCGTTCGCTTATTTGAGGGGCGGCACGGTTTTGGAAAATGATGTTGTGTTAGGTGTTTTTACGGAGGTAAAGAATTCGACTTTAGCCGATGGTGTTCGGGCCCGGCACCACAGCTATATCGGTGACGCTGCAGTGGGTCGCAATGTCAACATAGGAGCCGGCTCGATAACAGCCAATTTCGACGGCTTAAAAATAAGCCGGACCAGCATAGGCAATGATTGCTGTATCGGTTCCGGCGCGATACTGGTAGCACCGCTTGAATTGAAAGATGGCTCGCATATAGATGCAGGGACGGTGGTTTCTCAGGAAAGTATTAATAAACTTGGGCAGAAGGACTAAAGCAGATGTTTATGAATGAAGGCATAAAGATTTTTTCCGGAAGCAGCAATCCTGCGTTGGCTGCTGCGGTGTGTAAACATTTGGGAATGCCCATCGGTGGCGCGAAAATCGGCAGATTTCCGGATGGCGAGAAAGTCATCAGAGTCGAAGATGATGTTCGCGGCAGAGATTGCTTTGTCATGCAGTCAACATGCAAACCCGTTGATGAGCATTTAATGGAGCTGTTAATTTATCTGGACTGTTTGCGCAGGGCCAGTGCCAAGCGAATCACTGCGGTTATTCCTTATTTTGGTTATGCCCGACAGGATAGAAAGGCTGAGGGGCGTGTGCCCATAACAGCCAAGTTGGTGGCGAATATTATTGTTGCCGCCGGTGCCGACAGGGTCCTGGCGATAGACCTTCACGCACAGCAGCTACAGGGTTTTTTTGATATACCGGTTGACCATCTGACAGGCGAGCTGGTATTGAGCAGGTATTTCAGAGACAAAAAAATTAGTAACCTGACGGTGGTTTCGCCGGATGTGGGTAATATGAAGATTGCATCAAGATATGCGGAAGATCTTGGGGGCGAGCTGGCAATTGTGCATAAGAAGCGGATCGGCAGCAGCGAGGTGAAGGCACAGGAAATAATAGGTGATGTGAAAGGCAAAAACATTCTTATGTGTGATGATATTATTGCTACGGCCAGCACGATCTGTAGTGCCGCAAAATTAATTAAGGAGCGAGGAGCAGAAAAAATATACATAGGCGCCACGCATGGTGTTTTTACAGGAGATGCGCTGGAGAATCTGAGAAAGGCGCCGATCGATGAAGTAGTAGTTACTGACACAATACCATTGAATGATAAAGCCAAAGAGATACGTGGTATCAGAGTTTTATCTGTTTCTGATATGTTAGGTGAGGCCATAAAACGAATTCATCGAAACGAATCAGTAAGCAGCCTGTTTGACAGTTACAATACATAGTGGAAAGTAAATGAATGAATACATGGTAATAGAAGTTGGGAAAATATGGAAAAAGAATTGATTCTCAAGACAGAAATCCGGGAACAAACCGGCTCGAAGAACGCAGAAAAATTACGTAAGACCGGCCGTATTCCTGCTATTGTATACGGACACAAGCAGGAACCGACCGCAATATCTCTGGATGCGCATAACTTTATCGAAGGACTGCATCATGGGCATCGGCTGATGGATGTACAGATTGGAAAAAAGAAACAAAAGATGTTGGTTAAGGACGTGCAATATGACTACCTTGGTAAAGATGTTATTCATGTGGATATGATGAGAGTTGATGTGACGGAAATGGTAAAGGTATCGGTTCCCATAGAGCTTAAAGGTACTGCGAAGGGGACTCACGAAGGCGGTATTATTGAGGAGCACGCTGACCATATAGAGGTTGAGTGTAAGGTAAATGATATTCCGGATTCTGTTGTTGTTTTAGTTAAGGAGTTAGCAGTAGGTGATGCCCTGCACGCAAGCGATGTTGAGTTACCGAAAGGAGTAAAGCTTGTAAGCTCGCCGGAGACCCTCCTTATTACATGTCATCTGGTTGCAGCAGCCAAGACGGCCGAGGAGATTGAGGAGGAAGCGCCGTCGACTCCTGAGGTTATTGGTGAGGTTGAGGTTAAGGAAGAAGAGGGGCCACCGGAAGAGGAGAAAACATAAGCAGTATTGGACGAAAGAAGATTATGGGTGATATTTACCCCGTTAGAAAACCCGCTTTAACGGAGCTATAGAGTGTAAAGATGGTTATTTCTAACGGGATTAAAATCGTTGTCGGGCTTGGCAATCCCGGAGACGAGTATGTTGATACTCGGCACAATACCGGCTTTAAGGTAATTGATTTGCTGGGTGAGATGTTGAAGATAGAGACAAAAAAGAAAAAATTTGGCGCCCGAGCAGGAACGGGTGAGTTTGCGAATAAAAAGTTAATACTGTTAAAACCGTGGCAGTGGATGAATAACAGCGGCCAGCCGGTTGCCAATGTGGTGGATTTTTACAAGCTCTCATTAGACGGTTTGCTTGTAGTAACCGACGATATGGATTTGGAGCCAGGCAGAATTCGGGTCAGAGCAAGAGGTTCCGCCGGCGGCCACAACGGCCTGGCTGATATTATAGAGAAGCTCGGTACAGATGAGTTCGCACGCTTGCGAATTGGCATCGGCCGAAGCACACAAGAAGACCCGGTGGATTTTGTCCTTGATAGGCCGAAAGAAGAAAAACCGCTACTGGATGAGGCAGTTGTCAAGGCGCGTGACGCTGTGCTTTGCTGGGTTGAAAATGGCATTGAAGTGACGATGAATCGTTTTAATGTCGGAAGAGAAAAAGAGGCAGGAATTGACAATGGTTTGGATAATTAGTCGTGGCTGCAGAGTTAATCAGGTTGGCTTATAGTGTTTAGTTATAAAGAAAATATTAATTTAGACAGGAGGTATCGGTATGGAAACCGCAGCTAAGAAGAAATTGTATGAGGCAATGTTTCTTGTTGATTCTGCGCAAACAACGGATTGGGACAAGATTATTGCGACTCTGGGAACGGTGTTAAAGAGGGCCGATGGCGAGATCGTCTCGATGAGAAAGTGGGACGAAAGAAAATTGGCTTACGAGATTGACGGCAAGACCAGGGGCACATACATCTTAAGCTATTTTAGGGCTGATAGCGGGAAGGTACGGGAGATTGAAAAAGCTGTTCAGCTATCAGAGCAAATTATGCGTGTTTTGATTCTGAGCGCTGAGACGAGTGGGAAGGAAGATGTTGAGAAAGAAACTCGTGCGATGAAAGCGGAAGAACAAAAGACAGAGCACCATGCAGGGGAAAAGGATGAAGCAGGGCAGCTAAGCGATAAGAAGCAAACAGAAGAAGCCGTAAATTTGGTTGAGTAATATGTCACGAGTCGCAAGTGGCAAATATTTCTTCAGTTTTCTTGCCTGCACTGATTGGATGATCGCAGGTGTGGGTGTGAAAGCAGGAAGGGCTTTGGCAGAGAACAAAGGAGTTTAGAATATGGCAGGTTTTAATAAAATTTTTCTGATGGGAAATCTGACCCGTGACCCGCAGTTATCGTATACACCGAGTCAGACGGCTGTGGTTGATTTTGGTCTGGCGACTAATCGCCGGTGGACGAGCAGAGAGGGTGAGAAGCGAGAGGACACTTGTTTTGTTGACTGTCGTGCGTTCGGCCGGCTGGCTGAGAATATAAATAAGTACCTGACCAAGGGAAGACCGGTTTTCGTAGAGGGCAGATTATCATTTGAAAGCTGGACGGCTCAGGACGGAGCGAAGCGCAGCAGGCACAGGGTTACTGTCGAGAACTTTCAGTTTTTGCCCGGTACGTCCGCCGCTGGCGCCGAGCGAGTTGAGCAAAATGAATCCGGTGAAGAATCCCAGGCGGAGCAGAAGACGGAGACGGATGATATACCATTTTAATCAGGTTCGCTCGCCTCGCTTCGCGGTCGAAGCGGGTAGTAACGATTTTTGGATTTAGTGAACTGGTGAAAAAGAATTTGTAAACGGAAAGCATAGAATATGGCAAGAAGAAGTGATAATCCCAAGGACTCCTTGCGGAGAAAAACAGGTTTTGCCGGTGCCCGCGAGCAGACACAGTGTCGCTTTTGCAGGTGGGGTGTCAAATATATAGATTACAAGGATATTGATACTTTGCAGCGACTTTTGACTAATCGCGGTAAGATATACTCACGCAAACGCAGCGGCAATTGCGCAAGCTGTCAGAGAAAAGCAAAAAAAGCAATCAAACGTGCAAGATATATGGCACTTTTACCATTTACTGCTTAATCCCGCCCCTCCGAGAGGCGGGGTTAACCTGTAGTTCGACGGACTCGTCTGGGCGAAGTCTGACCGATAACGGTAGAGAAACGAGGTACGATATATGAAGGTTTTGCTTTGTGAAGATGTTAAAAAGCTCGGCTGGCTTGGAGATGTTGTTGAAGTAAATCAGGGGTATGCGAGAAACTATCTGCTGCCTCAGGGTTTGGCAAAGGCGGCGACCGAGGCGAATATAAAAGCTATAGCCAAGGACAAGGCCAAACGTGCCGAGCGAAGGATACAAGAAAAAGGCCGGCTCCAAGAAGCGGCAAAAAAAGTCGAAGGCGCAGAGGCAGTATTGGCAGCTAAAGCTAATGAGCAGGGAGTGTTGTTTGGCTCAATTGCCGCCAGCCAGATAGCAGAGAATCTGCGGGCACAGGGCTTCGAAGTTGCCGATGAAGTAGTACAGTTGCACGAACATATAAAACAGGTCGGTACCCATCCTATAAGACTTAGATTCGACGATGACTTGACCGCTACGGTTAGTGTTGTGGTCGTTCCCGAAGGGCAG
>CAYWUO010000053.1:0-12420 GCA_964461285.1 uncultured Pirellulales bacterium | reverse complement strand
TCGCCATAAGCGGTAAGTATAAGCGTCGCTCAATAATTTGCAAGAGGCAATAAAGGTTATAGATAAAGAATCCCTGCCAGTGGCAAGGGCTAAAAATTAAATGACCCCTGCCGCGAGCAACCCCCTGATAAAAACCTTTTTCATAATGTTCTCCGCGATTGGTCCGCAAATCGCTCATATAACCATTTTAATTATAGCACAAATCCGGCCGGACGTCAATAATAGAAAACAGACGACAGATGACAGAGGACAGAAGGCGGAGGAAAGAGGATGGAGGAGGGAAGACGGACGACAGAGGACGGAGGACGGACGACAGAAGACAGAGGACGGAGGTCAATTCCGAGCGATACGGTTAAAAACGATGCTAAAAATACCAAAATTTAACAAAAAAAACGTCCTTGCATAGCCGATATTAAACCATATAATCGGGATTTGGGTCGCCCGTCCTTCGCCCTTTGCAGTGGGCTACGGAGGGCAGGCGAAAATTTATGCGGGCGTAGCTCAGTGGTAGAGCGTCACGTTGCCAACGTGAATGTCGTGAGTTCAAATCTCATCGCCCGCTTTTACGAAATGTCGTAAAGGATATAGTATCGGCGAGTTACCGGCTACAGGTTAGCTTGGCGCTGGTCTCCGATATGTTCAGGGCTCGAGCATTGAGGGGCCGGAAACCGCAAAGAACTGGCTGAGGGTAGTTGTTTCTCCGATGCCTTTTTTGTTTATTATACCAGAGCCGCGAAAGCAGATTCGGTTAGGAGTACGAAAATGTCGGCAGAAGAGCAATCAACGGCGTCGAAAAATATAGTAACAATCGAAGAGGCAGGCCCGTGCAAAAAAAAGGTCTCCATAGAGATACCGGAAGAGACCATAATGAATATCACCGACGAGCAGTACAGAAGTCTGCGTGAAGATGCATTGGTGCCGGGCTTTAGAAAAGGACGGGCGCCCCGGCGGCTGCTGGAAAAGAGGTTCGGCAAGGAAACCTCCGAGCAGGTCAAGCTGAAATTGATAGCCGATGCCACCGATTCGGCCATCAAGGACAACGAATTGAACATACTCGGCGAGCCGGACGTCGAATTCGAGAAAGTAGAGATGCCGGACGAAGGACCGCTGAAGTTCGACTTCGAGGTCGAGGTACGTCCGGAATTCGATTTGCCAAAGCTCGAAGGTATCCCGCTAAATAAACCAAAGGTGGAGGTTACGGACGAACAAGCTGACAGAGAAATCGAGCAATTAAGGAAATACTCAGGTGTCTGGACGCCGAGAAAAGACGGTGCCGTTCAGCTCGACGACCAGATAATCTCCGATATAGTGCTCAAGGCAGAGGATGTCGAGGAAGAAGAGAAGTTCAATAACATCGAGGTATATGTAAAGCCGACCGGTTTTGTCGCAGCAGTACCTGTCGAGAAGCTCGATGAGCTTCTCGTGGGAGCAAAGGCCGGCGATACGAAGCAAACGACTGTCGACGTCCCGAAGACATATTTCAAAGAAAACTACCGCGGCAAAAAAGTGGACATCAGCATTACTATCAAAGATATCAAGTGGCTAAAACCCGCTGCATTGGATACAGACTTTCTTACCCGGCTGGGCGTCAAGGATGAAAAGGAGCTGCGCGAAAAAACCCACGAAGCGCTGCAGAACCGGCTGGAAATGCAACTGCGAACGGAGATGACCGAGCAGATTTATCAGTATCTGCTCGATAATACCGACTTCGATTTGCCTCTGGATATTGTTGCCAGGCAGGCACATACGGTTCTTCAAAGGCAATATGTCAATCTTATGACGCAGGGATTGAGCCGTGAGCAGGTTGACAAGCAGATGGACCAGCTCAAAGCAAGCAGCGATGAGCGGGCCAAAGAACAGTTAAAAACATTCTTTATAATGGATAAGATTGCTGAGAAACTCGATATTAAAGTCAGCGATGAAGAGCTCAACGGCCATATCGCCCAGTTAGCCATCCAGCAGGGTCAACGCCCTGAAAAGATGAGAGAGCAAATGGTACGCGAAGGCACGCTCGCACAATTCAGGCTGGAAGTGCAGCAAAGTATGTGTATCGCTAAATTGCTCGAATCGGCAAAAATAACAGAAATCTCAGCCAAAAAGGAAAGCAAAAAGAAGAAAACAACCGCCAAAAAAACTGCAAAAAAAGCAGCCGTGGCTGAAAAGAAACAACCCAAAAAACGAAAAACGAAAACCAATAAGTAACGCTTTTGTAAAAAAGCATATCTCGCATATCTTTCGGCGAGATACGAAATGAAAGTTGCAAACTTTATAAAGGAAATCTTAAATGTTTATTGAGCATCCCGGAAAAGACATTATAAAAAACGCCGAGGCATTCAACCAATACGGTTCTCCCGGTCAGTATTCGCGCTACCGCCAGATGACACTTGACGACTTGCTGCTGGAAAATCGAATTGTGTTTCTTATCGGCGAAATCTCGTATGCCAGGGCCGCCGAGGTCATTATGAAGATGCTGTATCTGGACAATCTAAAAAAAGGCAGCGAAATCAGTTTATACATCAATTCCCCGGGCGGTAGTGTTGACGACACTATGGCCATTTACGACACCATGAGTTTTGCCCACTCTCCCATAGCGACCTATTGTATCGGCAGAGCGCAGTCCGGAGCCGCTATAATTCTGGCGGCGGGGACAAAGGGGAAACGCTTCGCACTTCCGCACGCCAAGGTGATGCTGCATCAGGTCTGGGGAGGCGTCAGCGGCCAGGCGGCGGATATCAAAATTCAGGCAGACGAAATTCTAAAAGCAAAAGCTATGATAAACGAGATTCTTGCAAAGCATACCGGCCAACCCGTCGATAAAATTGCAGCTGAAATCGAAAGAGACAGGTATATGACAGCTAAGGAAGCACAAGAATACGGACTTATTGACGAGGTGCTGCACGAAGAAGAAAAAGATAAGAAAGATAAAAAGAAGGATGACAAAAAGAAAAAGGACGGCAAATAAGAAACCAAAGAATTAACCGCACAGAACGCAGAGAATACCCGGCAGTGAAAATATGAAATTATAAGTGAATTGCCTCTGCGAACCCGACGGTGAAAGAAATGAGGAACAACGCAAATGACTCTTAATCAAAATCTTGTACCGATAGTAATTGAGAAAAGTGGCCGTACCGAGCGGGCTTACGATATCTATTCGAGACTGCTGAAGGATAGAATCGTTTTTCTTGGCGGGCCGATCGACGACCAAACTGCAAATTTAATCATCGCCCAGTTGCTGTTCCTGAGTAATGAAGATACCAAAACCGACATTCATTTCTACATCAATTCACCCGGCGGCTCAATCACAGCGGGACTTGCCGTTTATGATACGATGCAGTTTTTGCGCTGTGACGTCGCAACATATTGCGTCGGACAGGCGGCAAGTATGGCAGCGGTCTTACTGGCAAGCGGCAAGACCGACAAGCGGTTCTTGTTGTCAAACAACAGAATCCTCCTGCATCAGCCGTTAATCGCAGGACAACTGATTGGACCCGCTACCGACCTCGATATCGAAGCAAAAGAGATATTGCGGCTGCGCACCCGGCTGTATGATATACTGGCCAAACACACAGAACAAACTGCTGAAAAAGTGGAAAAGGATTGTGACCGTAATCTCTGGCTCAATGCAGAAGAAGCTATCAACTACGGATTAGCCGACCGAATTCTGCAAAAAGCACCTGAAATCGTCAGGGCCAAGGAGCAGGAATAATGAAAACAAAATCGCCGGTTGTCAGATATCATATATTAGACGTAAGTTTTTTCTGTCTTCTGTTTTCTGCTTTCTGCCTTCTGCTCTTCACAGCCGGCTGTGAAGAGGCCGGCGGCAAAAAACGCGCTTTGAACGAACAAGCCTATCTGCTAAAACAGGAAAAAACTCAATTAGCACGGCAGGTCGAACAGCTCGAAGCAGATAACGAACAGCTGCAAAAACAATTGCAGGTCCTCGCCGGTCTGCCCGAGCAAGCAAAAAGCGAAAACCTCTATGAGCTGCAAAAAATC
Source organism: uncultured Pirellulales bacterium (assembly GCA_964461285.1). Taxonomy (GTDB): domain Bacteria; phylum Planctomycetota; class Phycisphaerae; order Sedimentisphaerales; family Anaerobacaceae; genus CAZBWE01. The sequence goes on along the minus strand of CAYWUO010000053.1, from coordinate 8,424 downwards.
AAGATTACCAGGTATACAAATCTTTACGACAAAGACAAAGACGGTAAAGCTGAATCGCTCGCTGTCTATATCCAGCCGATGGATACCAATGGCGACATAGTAAAGGCAGCAGGTGCAGTGGACGTCCAGCTCTGGGACTTAAATAAAACCGAGGGTAACGCCCTGCTCGGCCAGTGGCGCGTTGAGCCGGATGAGCTGAGAAAACTCTGGTTTGCTTTTTTAGTCATCAATTACCGATTGACGTTCGACGTAGCCGACAAGGTTGACAAGTTCGATGAGCCACTGACAGTAAAGGTAACTTTTATCGATTACCTATCCGGCAAGGTGCTCAAAGACCAAAGGGTAATAAAACCCCGTTAAAATAATACGGCATCTGAACGACCCAGGCTACATATGAATTAGAAACAGGTCATACTATCATACTAATTTGTCTGTTGCAGTGACAAAAATAGACTTTAAAATATCGCAATGCAGAAATTGCTCAACAGAATAATTTGCGGCGATTGTATAGAGGTTCTGGGCAAACTCCGCGAGCCGTTTGCCGATTTAATCTTTGCCGACCCTCCTTTTAATATCGGCTACAAATACGACAAATACTACGACAAGGTCAAAAAGAACAATTACATCGCCTGGACCAAAGACTGGATGGCTGCCTGCAAAAAAGTCCTCAAGCCGCACGGCTCATTTTATATAGCCATCGGCGACGAATACGCCGCCAATGTAAAAATCATAGCCGATGAGCTGGGCCTTTTCATGAGAAACTGGCTCATCTGGCACTACACCTTCGGACAGCAAACGAAAAATAAATTTGCACGGGCACACACACATATCTTTTATTTTGTCAATGACAAAAATAACTTTACCTTTAACGACTGTGCCGTGCGCATCCCATCAGACAGGCAGTTAATTTATAACGACCGTCGCGCCAATCCGGCAGGTAAGATGCCCGACGATGTTTGGGATGAATATTCCCGCGTCTGCGGGACGTTCAAGGAGCGCACCGGCTGGCACCCCTGCCAGATGCCGGAAAATCTCTTAAAAAGAATCATCGCTGCAAGCTCCAATGTCGGCGATTGTGTGCTCGACCCTTTTTGCGGTTCGGGAACCACCGTTGCAGTAGCGAAACAGTCAGGCAGAAATTACGTCGGTATAGAAATCTCTGAAAAATACGTTGAACAGGCAAACAAGCGATTGGCCCAGTTAAAAAATCGACAATCTGAAAATCCGTTTTTCAATACAACCGAGATTAATGAGCTAAAGCGGCTTTTATCTGATATAAAAATACCGATAAAGGAAATTACTGCTGACAAAAAAAACCTGCAACTGCTCACAAATCAATGTGCCGTGCGAATGAATAATCGCAAAAGATACAGCAGTGAAAAAATGATAGCGGCCTTGAAGGATTTAGCCGATTGAAAAATAAAAAGTCAAAGGACGTTTCGCTGTTATATTTGGCATTTCTTACCTCCGCGGTAATGCTGACTGTTATTCAGCCGCCGTTCAGCTTATCATTCTTCGCCTGGTTTTCGCTTGTACCTTTCATCCTCGTCTGCTCACCAGCAACAAAACCCAGACCTTTAATAATCGTTGCATACATAATCTCGTTCTGTTATTGGCTGGGAAATCTTTACTGGATAGCGCCGATTACCATTGTCGGCTGGCTCGCCTTCTGTTTTTATACAGCGATACTCTGGCCGCTCGTGGCGATTTGTCTGCGTTTTTGCAGGGCAAAAAAGATACCGCTATTTCTTGCCGCTGGCGTACTGTTCGTCGGTGCTGAACGGCTGCAGGGGGTTTTTTTGGGCGGCTTTTTCTGGCGTTTTCTGGCCCACAGCCAGTATCAGAACATCGTTCTCATCCAGATAGCCGACATATTCGGCACAGCCGGCCTGTCTTTTCTGCTCGCGATGGTCAACGGCCTGCTGGCTGAATTGATAATCGACGCCCAGCGCCTCAGGAGCATTTTCAAAATCAAAAATCTCATAAAGACCGCTGTAGTATGTGCCGCTCTGGTTGCAACGTTTCTCTATGGCCGGTGGAGGATAAACCAGTCACCGCAATTTATTACACAAGGTCCTTTGGTCGCATCATTACAGTCGAATGTCCCACAGTCGGTTAAGAGAGCGGCGCTTAGGGGCGAGGCGGAATTTGCCGAGCAGACATCTCAACAGATTTTTGATGACTTGCTGGAAAAAAACAAGGCCGCCGTCGATGCCGGTGCCGAACTAATCGTCTGGCCCGAGACTATGGTACAGGCGGTATTAAATGAAAGAGTGCTGGCGATTCTGGACCCTTCACATTCCTACAGTATTTTTGACAAGACGCTCAGTCTGCACTCTAAAGACTCGGCATATTTGCTCATAGGTGCATATGCCGGAACGCCGCAAATCAGGGAAGATTCGACAATTCATTTGACCCAAAAGTATAATTCGGCGTTTCTCTATCGGCCTGACGGTCAACAGGACCCGAAACGCTATGATAAGATTCATCTGGTTCTTTTCGGCGAGGTAATACCTTTTAGAAAAAATTTCCCCTACCTTTTCAATTTGATAATGAAATTTAATCCCTACGATTACGACTATTCACTCGATGCCGGCACCGAATACACTGTCTTCGAAATGACTGTTCCTGAGGGCAACGAGTCAAAGGTCTACAGATTCAGTGTAATGATTTGCTATGAGGCCACGATGCCGGAAATCACACGAAGATTCGTATTAGACAAAAAGGGGGAAAAGCAGATAGACTGGCTCATAAATATAAGTAACGACGGCTGGTTTGTAAGATTCACCGACAACAGGGCCGTCCCAAGTTCGGAACTTCCTCAGCACGCAGCCATTTGCACCTTCCGGGCCGTCGAAAACAGAACCCCTGTCCTGCGAAGCGTAAACACCGGCATAAGCTGCCTCATCGACTCTCTGGGCCGGATACACAACAGCCACATCGCTGCAAGCCCTTATTTTCCGGCCGATGCTATGCAGCGAAAAGGTATCGCTGGATGGTTTGCGGACAAATTGCCGATAGATAAAAGGGTAACTTTCTTTAGTAAATACGGCCAGTGGCTGGGTTTTTGCTGTGCTGCCTGCTTCGTTGTGCTCATAATTGTACAGCTTTTGGCAAAATTCATTAGTGGCAAAAAGTCTTATTTATAAGAGCAGAAAAATGAAAAACTCACCAAAAAAAGCTGAAACCGAAAAAACAAGTAAAAAAAACAGGTATTCAATAAACGCCTTTATCCTTTACTTTTTATTAACTTCCACAACTATATTTGCCCTCGGTTGTGAAAAAAACTGGCGAACAAAGCGCCCCGCCCTCGCCGCCCCTGAGACTGCCGTCATCAAAGCTAACCAGCTCAAGCCGGAAGCGTTAAAAATTATCCGGGTCTCTCTCGCCGACCATAACCCGCTGGTCAGGGCCAATGCTATAGAAGTTATCGCAACAACAAACCAGCTCAGGCTGATGCCTAAAGTTCAGAGGCTCCTCCAGGATGAATTTGTCCCTGTCAGGTTTGCTGCCGCCCTGGCCGTAGGAGATTCACAATATGCCCTTGCAGAAAAGTCGATAAGGCAGTCATTACAAGATAAAGACGAAAACGTCAGAATTGCCGCCGCTTATGCCATGGGTAAAATCCGTTCCCCAAAATATTTTCAAGTTCTTCTCAACGCGATTGGCCGCAATGATATGACAGTCAGAGCCAATACAGCCATGCTACTGGGAAAAAGCGGTGATAAAAATGCCCTAAAGTATCTATACTGGGCCATGCAGCAAAAAGACTCGGACGATAAGGTCAGATTCAACGTCGTACAGGCCATCGCCACTCTCGGTGATGAGCGAATTTTCCCGAAGTTATGGGCAATGAGAATAAGTGGATATGCAGACGATAGAATCCTGGCGGTACAGGCACTGGGTGCCCTGGGAAATGTAAAGGCCAAGAACATCCTGATTACCATGCTGGACGACGACATACTTGAGGTACGTCTGGCTGCTGCGGAACAGCTCGGTGCACTTGGAGACAAAATCGGCGAAACAGAGGTCATAAATGTCTTTGAGAAAAATCTCGTTGCCGGCCTGGATCAACAGGACCTCACACGGATTAATATGAGAATAGCGCTGGCGATTGGTCAAATCGGAACTCAACCTTTGAAGAAGTTCCTGCCACATCTGCTCAGAGACCCGTCAAAACCGGTCCGTATCGCCGCCGCAAAGGCCGTTTTGCAATGTATAAACGCAAAATAAATCCTAAAAAGTCTCGGATATCTGCCCTGAAATTGCAATTTTGAAGTACTTGTTTTATTTGGCCGATTTACTAAAATTATCTTGACTTAATTATGGTTTATATATTAAATTACATGGTGTAATTACAGTAAAGCCGTAAGTTGGGTAGTTTGTAAAAACGCATACAATACTTCATTTTTAGTGAAAGGGGCCTGTTTTGAGCACGCTTACGAAGGTATTAATCGTTTTACTTACCATATCCTCAATATTTATCTGCGGCATTGTAGTAACCTATGTTGCCAACGCCAACAACTATCGACAGATGTATTTGGCATTAAAGGCCGAAAAAGATTCGGCAGTTCAAAATGAAGAAAACGCAAGGAAAGAATTAAACAATTTCAAAAGCGACGCAGACCGACAACAACGACAGCTAAACAGCACAGTTGACTCACTAAGAAGTCAGGTCGACCAATCGCAACGTAACCTGAAAACTGCCGAAGCAGAGAAAGACGATGCTCTTAGAAGAATGAGCAACTGGGAAGCTATTGTAATGGATTTCTCGAAGACCACCGATAGTCAGAGCCAGTTATTGAAAAACGCTCTCGATGAGCTGGAGAATCTGCGTTCCAAACAAATCAAGAAAGATAAAGCGCTAAAGCAAACTGAAACTTCTCTTCTGGAGAAAATGGTTATAATATCAACGCTGGACGAAAAGGCAAAACGTCTGCTCGAGGAAAAAACCGAGCTACAAAACAGATTAAACCAGCTCCTGCGACAATATGGTAAAGTCGTTGTTCAGCCTGCCCCTGTAACACGGCCGAGAGCAAGCGTTCGAGCTGCGCCTGCGATGCCTTTTGCACCTTCAGTACCCGTTTCACCTGTTACCAGAGATATCGGTTTGAAGGGAAGGGTAACAGCCGTGGACACTAAAAACTCTATGGCCGAAATATCCATCGGCACGGCACATGGGGTAGCAGAAGATATGAAATTCCACGTCACTCGTGGCGATAAGTTTATTTGTGATATTCTTATTTTAGACGTTGACACCGAAAAGTCTGTCGGTATCCTCGACCTTATACAACAGATACCGAAAGTCGGAGACAACGTCAGTACTAATTTATAGCTATTAGCGTATAGCATTGTCATCACTGCTTTTGTGGGGATAAATTCGTCCCCGCAAAAGTGAGGAGCTGGAAAATATCCGTTGTTCTGTTTATATTAATTTTTTCGTGAGGATGACATATGAGTCCGAACGGGCAAACTTCTGGCCGAAAGATAATCGCTATTGACAATCTTTACACGGTTATGCTCGCCATAGCAGTCGTTATTGTGCTGGTTTCTGCCGCTTTTGTTGCGTATAAGTGCTATTCTCAATACGATACTATCTTCAAAATTCCGTAATTATTTGACTATTGACCTTTCGCTCTTTACTATATAAAATTGCATAAATTTGTGAAAGGACTCGAAAGTGCTGTTAGACACATTATTAGGTTGGTTTAGTATGGATATGGGTATCGACCTTGGTACTTGTACCACCCTGGTGTGTGTCCGCGACAAAGGTATCGTCCTCAATGAGCCCTCCGTTGTTGCAGTTCGCAAAGGAACCAACATCGTTCTCAATAATGGCGAAGCAGTCGGCCTGGTTGCACGCGAAATGCTCGGCAAAACGCCCGGCTCGATTAGCGCCATAAGACCCCTGAAAGACGGCGTAATCAGCGACTTTGAAATTACCGAGGCGATGCTTAGCTATTTCATCCGAAAGGTACATGGCCGGGGCGGCCTTGTTAGGCCGCGGGTCGTAATCGCCGTGCCGAGCGGCATAACTGCTGTCGAAAGACGGGCAGTCATAGATAGTGCCGAGCGAGCCGGCGCTCGAAAGGTCTATCTCGTCGATGAGCCAATGGCCGCAGGTATCGGTGCGGAACTGCCTATCACTGAGCCTACCGCTTCAATGATTGTGGATATCGGGGGAGGCACTACAGAAGTTGCAATTATGAGCCTGGCGGACATCGCCACTTCCGAATCTATTCGAGTCGGCGGTGACGATATGGATGAAGCCGTCATCAATCATCTTAAAAAAACATATAACCTGCTCATCGGCGAGGCAAGGGCTGAAAAAGTTAAGATACAAATCGGTTCTGCTGCCCCCCTGGAGGAGGAATTGACAATGGAGGTGGCCGGCAGAGATACCATCTCAGGCCTGCCGAGGAAAATTGTTATTACAAGCGAGGAAATCAGGGAATCTCTCAGAGACCCCATCGCTACTATTATTGATACAGTTACAGCTACCCTGGAAAAGGCAGAACCGGAACTGGCCGCAGATTTAATTGACAATGGCGTCCACATTTGTGGTGGTGGCTCATTGCTGCGGGGTATGGATACCGTACTGGCAAACGCAACCGGCCTGAAGGTCGAAAGAGTTAATGACCCCTTAAGCTGTGTTGCTCGAGGAACCAGCGTTTATCTCGACAACCTCGAACGCTGGAAAGACACTATGGACCATAACGAATACGCCCGGCAGTAATGCACCATCCGCCAATCGTGGACTACAAAGTTTACCACGAGCCGCTATAATGGCAAAAAACCAAACCAGATGCTCCAACAGAATGGCATTCACGTTACTGCTGTTAACCGGCCTTATTTTTTTACTTTCTCCGCAGAATCTCACAAACAAATTTCAGTTGGCTTTCGCACGCATCTTTCGCTGGCCTTTAAGCATTGGAAGAAACTTCTCTCTCGCTGCTCGTACACATCAGCCGGCCAACCAGATGCTCAAACGCAGCCAAATGCAGTATCAAAACCATATTGACAATCTCCAGGAACAGTTACGACAGGAACGTCTGAAGGTTCAGAAGCTTTCAGGAACTCGCGAAAGACTACCTCTGGAAGGTGCAAACCTGGTCGTAGCTGCGGTCTCAATGGCTCCCGAAGGGATGAAAAAAGAGCTTATTATCAATCGAGGTAGTGTCGACGGCCTGGCTGTCGGACAGTTTGTTCTGGGCGATAACAGCATCATCGCAATCGTATCCGACATTTCGTCACGCACCGCACGCGTCAGATTATTTACAGACCCGGAATCAAAAATCGCAGTAACGGTCGGAACATCAAACATAGAAAGAATTATGCAGGGAAACGGCGACAACTCTGCAGTCATTTCGATGCTAAAGAACAGGGCCAAAACGGGAACTGCGGTCTTCGCACGTAAAAAACCGGGTTTTCTGGACGCTCCTATGATTATTGGAAAGGTCGCGCAATCCGAAAGGAATAAGGAAAGTCCTTTGCTTTGGGACATAACTATCGAACCTGCTTGTGATATAGAGGCTTTAAATGACGTTGCTGTGATTGTTATGAATCCCGATAAATAATTGTCGGCTAACGTCCCGTATAATAGTCCAGGGCCGGTGTCAATTGAGGATAGCCAATGCGATGGTTTCGTTTTGTTGCTTTAATTCTTGTCGCTACTTTGCTGCAGGCAAGCTTATTAGCGTATTGGAATATTAAGCCCGACTTATTATTAATCCTTCTCGTATTTTTTGCCGTTTATTGCAACAGTTCTGAAGCAATTATAAGTTCTTTCACGATAGGTTTTGCCGCCGATATTATTAGTCCTGCAATGGGCCCTCAAATAATCAGTTTTGGTCTCCTTGGCACGGCCCTGGTGTACCTGCACCGCGTTATTGCCATCAAAAAAATGCCTTACCAGGCGATTGCTATATTTATCACCGGCATTCTAATTGGAATCTTGACGCATTGGTTAACATTGCTTAGGGCCGAGCCGGCCGCAAAAAACATATTCTTTATACTTCTCTGGACTTCTTTATACTCAGCTCTGGTTGGGCCGTTTTTATTCTTGCCAGCCGCCTGGTGGATGCGTATAAAAACAAAGCGATTCTGATGATTTCAGGCAGCAGATGAAATACGCATTTATGCATTAACGCATTTACTCATATACGCCGTTATGTACGACAAGAGAATCAAAATCTTTGTTATTTTATGTACACTTCTCCTGCTTCTCTGCCTGCTCCGCCTGGCCAAAATGCAGCTATTGCCCGACCCTTCTCTTCAAATCGATATCGCAGAGCTGAAAAAAGGCATATCAAGGCAGCTTAAGACCGTCAGGGGAAAAATAATCGACAGAAACGGCAAGATAATAGCCGCCGATGAGCCGCAATTCTGGCTGCATATAAATTACAAGCTTACCTCTTCTATTGA
>CAYWUO010000052.1:0-12699 GCA_964461285.1 uncultured Pirellulales bacterium | reverse complement strand
AGGCAATCTACGGACAATATACACAGTTCGGGCCAATTTCGGGCAATACCAAACGGGGGGATTAGTACACGACCTGCTTCCTCATGACTTGTCGATATTCAGCTATCTTTGTAATGGAACTCCAGATAACGTTAGCGCAGCTGTAAATCCTAATCAGGATGTAGGCTTCGTAATAGCTGAGTACGGCGATGTAGTGTGCAGTGCATTTCTAAGCTGGGCTTATCCCGACAAAACACGCAAACTGGCCGCTGTCGGTGATAAGGGCATCCTGGAATGGGATTTGAATAATTCATATATTATGCTGCACTCCAAATGGATTCAGGCCACTGAGCATGGCCACTATAATCACATCGACAAAGGGACTCAAAAAATTATAGTTAGTGACCAGTCCGAGCCGCTAATGAACGAGGCATTGCACTTCATAGAGTGTATTGAGGAAAACAAGCAGCCGTTAAGCGGTATCGATGAGGGTATCGATGTTGTCAAGGGCTTAGAAGCATGCCGATAGCTGAAAATTGTAAACTCGGTTCAAACGTTAAAATACCTCACCCTGACCTTATAAACCTGTACGGGTGTCAAATCGGCTCAAATGTGTTTATAGGTCCATTTGTTGAAATCCAGAAGAACGCCGATGTTGGTGACGATTCCCGTGTTCAAAGCCACACCTTCATTTGTGAGGGCGTGCATATTGGCCGGCGTGTTTTCGTTGGACACGGTGTAATCTTCATCAATGACCGCCATCCTGTAGTAAATAATCCCGATTGGAAGCTGGAGGAAATATACGTCGAGGATAACGTAGCCATAGGCTCTGGTGCAATCATTATGTGTGGTGTTCGCCTGGGCAAAGGCTGCCAAATCGGGGCTGGGGCTGTCGTTACAGCGAACGTACAACCCGGCGAGCAGGTAATAGGTGTACCGGCTCGACCGCTGCGAAGATAAAATCGTTTATATTGGAAATTAGTCTTGATGACGGCCTGTGGTGAAATCAGCAAGGCTGTTTGTCAGTTATTCCAGACGTAAAAAATTGCACACTGTGTTACGCCCAATATGGAAATTTTTTGTAAAGCACTCCTATCGCCATTGTTGGATTAGTTAAAGCAGTCAAACAAAATATAGAAAGGCAGACAAAGATGACCAATAGTATGACCGTTAAATTTGTAGATATTCCCGCCCAATACTCTGACATTGAAAGCAGTATTATAACCGCTGTAGCTGACATAATTCATAGAGGGGCATTTGTTGGCGGACCAGCTCTGACAGAGTTTGAGAATAAATTAGCCCAATATGTCGGCACCAAATTTGCGGTAGGCTGCTCTGACGGTACTAGCGCCCTTATCCTATCGCTGCTGGCAGCAGGCATCGAAAAAGGACAGAGCGTCGTAGTACCTGCAAACACTTATATTGCCTCAGCGAATGCCGTGGTCCACGCCGGAGGCGTCCCTGTCTTCGTTGATTGTGACCCCGATTCATATCTTTTAGACCTGAATCAAACGGAGGATACCATTAAGACAGGTAAGGTCAGATTCCTTATGCCTGTACACTTATATGGTAATCCCTGCCCGATGAAACAGATTAGAGAAATGGCGGATAAATATGGTGTTACTGTTATAGAGGATAATGCTCAGGCTCTTGGTGCTTCTTTGGATGGACATCGTACCGGAAGTTTTGGCACTGCAGCGGGCTTAAGTTTTTATCCCGCCAAGAACCTTGGCGCTTTTGGCCAGGGCGGGGCGGTACTCACAAATGATGAGAAGATTGCCGAGACTATTCGTATATACCGCGAGCAAGGTCAGGGCAATAAACGTTATTATCATGAGGTGAAGGGCTATAACGCACGGTTGGACAGCATTCAAGCCTGCATTTTGGGTTTACTGCTGGACAAGCTGGACGACTTCAACGCAGCTCGGCTACAGGCTGCCGACTGGTATGCGTCCCGTTTGCCCGCCGACCACATTCAGAAACGCACAGCGGGAGCAATACCCGTGTATCATCTTTTCGAGTATAGATGTGACAGCGAAGACAAACGCCAAAAATTAGCCGAGGCCCTCAAAACCGCCGATATCGGTTTTGGTTACCACTACCCGGTACCCATCCATAAGCAAAAAGCTTACGCACAACACAACGGACTTTCTTTTGCAGTGGCTGAACGCCTGGCTGAAACGCTTATTTCGCTTCCTATACATCCGGGTCTTACGAAAGAGCAGGTCGAATATGTCTGCGATGTCATTGAAAATTTATAATTGTGGTCTAATGACTGACCTCAGCAAATTTACTGCTGCGCCCCGGTAGAACCGGCTGCTCAGGCTTTACAGTGTTGGAGATGACGTTGGATTTACCAGTTTTTTATTAAAGGTTTTGACTTATGGTTAATGAAGCTTTACCTTTTGTAAGTATCATAATGCCGATTCGCAATGAAGCGGGCTTTATCGAACGAGCGATTCAGAGTATCCTGGACAACGACTATCCTCCGGACAACATGGAAGTTATTGTCGTAGATGGCTGCAGTGATGACGGCACACAGGCAATCGTCCAAAAAATGGCTGCTCAGAACGCCCGCATAAGATTGCTAGACAATCCTGGAAAGACACAAGCTGTGGCAATGAATATTGGTATAAAGGCTAGCCGTGCGGATATTTTCATCCGAATTGACGGCCATGCTGAGATACCTCCTGATTTCATTCGAAAGTCGGCAAGATGTCTGGCTGAGCATCCTGATGCCTGGGTCGCCGGTGGCTATTGGAAAACTGTTTCTCAAGGCTATGTTGGCAAAGTAATAGCTGCAGCGACACAATCCTCCATAGGAGTGGGAAATGCAAAGCATCGTACGGGCAATTTTGATGGATGGGTGGACACCCTCTCGTATGGGGCACACCACAAGTGGATTGTGGATAAGATAGGATGCTTCGATGAGGAATTGGCGCCCAATGAGGACGATGAATTTAACCACAGAATTATCCGTGCGGGCGGCAAAATATGGCTGTCTACATCTATTTGGAGCACCTATTACGCAAGAAGCTCACTTAGAAAACTTTGGCGACAATACTTTCAATACGGTTTTTGGCGTGTCAGAACGATGCAAAAGCACCGAAGGCCTGCCGTATTCAGACAGGCAGTTCCATTGTTGTTTGTGTTTTCTTTGATTGTTCTTGCTTTGGCAGGATTTGTATCGCAAATTTTCTGGTGGATGTTGGTGGCTGTATTGGTGGTCTATGGCTTGGGCCTGGCGTATGGCAGCATAGATGTTGGCAAGCAAGCAGGCTGGAAGTATTCTTTCCTTGCACCACTTGTTTTCGCAATTCTGCATTTTGGTTATGGACTTGGCTGCCTGTGGGGAGTCGTTAGATTTGTTTTGCTTCGAGGTTGGAACTTAAAAAAGCACAAGGAATTTAAACTATCAAGGTAAAGGATAGGCACACGACAAACTGATAATGGATAAGACAACCTTAATGACCACGAGAAGAGAAATAGCAATGCCTGAGAGCGAAAGAGTTAAGCGGGTGTATCAGACCCGTCAAGAGAAGGGCTGGGAAAAGCGATATCCTTGGTATCAGGGAGGAACGCTTCAGGCATTCCAGGAAAGAGAATGTGTTCTGCTAAAAATGCTCGAGCGTACACTGGGGGATTTTGGGCAACAAGCGAATACTGGATATTGGCTGCAGAAGCGGCAATATCCTTATACCATTTTTGCTTTATGGGGCCAAGATGGAGAATTGCTTTGGGGTGGACATTCTCCAGGATCGGATTTAAGTAGCCAAGAAGCGATTGCCAGGTATGACATTTGCTCGTTGCTCAGGGGAGAATATACTTTTAAGAAAGGAATATTTGATTTAGTTACGATGTTTACCTGCCTGAGCAGGTGGGCTCGAAAACAAGATTCGGACAAAAACGAATTGCTCCCAACAGGGTCAATGTGTATAATCCGGTTTTTGTCGAAGTTTTTTTGCCTAATGAGCTTAAAGCGAAAGGCGTGTTAAAATGAGATATTATGGACCAACCAAACGTATACTTGTTACAGGGGGCGCTGGATTTATCGGGTCACATCTTTGTGAAAAGCTGCTTGAGCAAGGCCATGAAGTACTCTGCGTGGATAATTTTTACACAGGCAGTAGAGCCAATGTTGCGCAATTAGTTCTGAATCCTTTGTTTGAAATCCTGCGTCATGATATTTGCTTTCCGCTCTATGTGGAAGCTGATGAGATTTACAACCTCGCATGCCCGGCTTCTCCCATCCATTACCAGTTTGACCCGGTTCAAACCACGAAGACGTCCGTGCACGGCGCAATTAATATGCTGGGTCTTGCAAAGCGATTAAAGGTTAAGATACTGCAGGCATCAACGTCCGAAGTATACGGCGACCCCGCTATTCACCCCCAGGTTGAGAGTTATTGGGGTCATGTAAATCCGATTGGCTCCAGGTCCTGTTACGATGAAGGCAAAAGATGTGCAGAGACATTGTTTTTTGATTATCATCGTCAGCACAATCTGAAGATTAAGGTAGCCAGGATATTTAATACCTATGGCCCATGGATGCATCCCAGTGACGGACGTGTTATTAGTAATTTTATAATCCAAGCTCTGCGGAACAAAGACATTACTATTTATGGTGACGGCCTGCAAACAAGGAGCTTCTGCTACGTTGATGACCTTATCGAAAGTCTTCTAAAACTTATGGAAAGCCCCGACGATTTCACCGGGCCAGTCAATTTGGGTAATCCCAATGAGATTACCATATTAGAACTGGCTCAAAAAATTATCGATATGGCAGGATCGAAATCGCAAATATGTCATAAACCGCTTCCAGAGGATGACCCTCACCAGAGGCAGCCAGATATATCTCTGGTAAAAGAAAAACTGGGCTGGCAACCAAAGACTGATCTAGAAGATGGATTAAGAAAAACGATAGAGTATTTTGAGGCAATAATACGAAGTTGAGCATAGTCATACCCTGTTACAGTGAAGTTAATAGCATTGAATTAATAGTAACAAGGGTTAAAGACTGTCCTTATCGAAACAAGGAAATAATTTTAGTCGATGATTGTTCCACCAACGGCACCAGAGAGAAGCTGCGGAACGAGGTTGAAAAGCTTGTAGACAAAGTACTGTATCACTAACGTAACCGGTGAAAAGGGGCGGCTTTGAGAACAGCAATAAAGGCTGCGACCGGCAAAATTCTGTAATTATTATCCGAGTTAAGGAGAATATAGGCCGATGTTTGTATCTGTTGTTATTCCTTGTCTAAACGAAGAGAAATTTATTACTAAATGTTTAGATTCTATAATCGCTAATGATTATCCAAAGGATATACTCGAGGTTATGGACAGGTGGTAAAATCCTTCTGGTTCCTGATATTGCAGGTTATTACTACCCGAAATCTAATTTTAAGGATTTCTTCACACATAATATTGCGGATGGATTCTCGATTACCTATCCTTTGAAATTTGGAGTTAAAGCATTCTCCTGGAGACATCTGCTGTCCCTTGTTTTCATTTTAGCTTTGCTTGGGGCGGGAATATTAGGAATCTTTTTCCCATTTTTCTTCTGGTTATTCCTAATTATTATTGCTGCTTATTTATTAGCGAACGTTTGTTTTTCCTGCAGAATCATGGTAAGAGAAAAGGACTTTAGATATCTATTTTTGATGCCCATCGCTTTTGCTTGTCGCCATGTAGGTTATGAACTGGGGTCATTGTGGGGGATTATTAAGGCTTGCTATCCTCAAAGGTCATAGTATAACAAAACCTGAGGAAATGCGAATGTCCGGATAAGAGGGGCTAATGAACAAGTCTATAGAACAATATCAACGGAAGTTTTCCAACACGTTTCACGCTAAACGGGCCTTTGTGTTCTGGAAGGGCAGGGTTGCGCTCTATGCAATACTAAAAGCAATGGGCATCGGCCCGGGTGACGAAGTTATACTGCCGGGTTATACCTGTGTGATGGACGTCAATCCCATAAAGTATCTTGGGGCAAAGCCGGTTTATGTCGATATTGAACCGCAGACTTTCAATATAAATGTGAATTTAATAAAAGAGAAAATCACACCAAACACAAAAGCCATCATAGCGCAACATACATACGGCTACCCGTGTGACTTGGATGCGATTATGGATATCGCAAATCGCAGCGGCTTAACGGTTATCGAAGACTGCTGTCTTGCCCTGGGTTCAAAATACAAAGGCAAAACAGTAGGTACATTCGGCAAAGTGTCGTATTTTTCATCTCAGTGGAACAAGCCCTACACCACGGGAATTGGTGGAATGGTTTTGGCTAACGATACAGCCCTTGCCGACAAAATCGAATCGCTGCAGTTAGACGAAATGTGCCAGCCGTCGAAAAAGGAAACTCTGATGCTCTGGGCACAGCTCCTCGTTTACAGATTATTTATATATCCAGGGACAACTGCCCTTGCACAAACTGTTTTCAGATACCTTACGAAAAAATCGATGGTAATCGGCTCATCGTGCACATCTGAATTCGAACCAAAAATGCCGATAAATTTCTTTAAGGCTATGAGTAACGTACAGGCCCGCTCCGGTTTGAGACAGCTCGATAAAATCAGTAAAAACCTTGAGCACCGCAGGAAAATGGCTCAGATTTATGACCGGCTTCTTGAAGAAAAGGGCTGGCCTACCCGCCAATATGACACATCGATAATGGATCCTGTTATGGTACGTTATCCGGTGAGAATCACCGAAAAAGATAAAGCCCTCGCAGAAGCACCCAAAAACTCTATTGAGCTGGGAAGCTGGTTTGAGTGCCCGCTGCATCCAATCGAAACACCACTGGCAGCATACGATTACGAAATTGGAATTTGCCCGCAGGCTGAAAAAGCCAGTAATGAAGTCGTGAATCTGCCTTTGCATCTCCGTGTTAATGAAAAAACAGCGAAAAAGACTGTAGAATTTATAACCCGTTTCACTAAAGCTGTATGAAAAGATTCTTCGATATAGTTTCGTCTCTGTCAGCGGTCATAATCCTGCTGCCGGTTTTTATTGTCATATTTATAGCCATAAGACTAACCGATAAAGGCCCTGCAATCTTCAAACAGCAACGGGTCGGCAAAGATGATAAGCCGTTTATGTTCTATAAGTTCCGTACTATGAGCTCTGGCGTTGAGCCGTTTGGGCCGAGCCCAAAATCCGCAAAAGACCCTCGGCTAACAAAGGTTGGAAGATTCCTGCGGGAACATTCTCTTGACGAACTGCCGCAATTGTTTAATATATTAATAGGCGGTATGAGCGTTGTTGGTCCGAGGCCACTGTATCTTTCACAGATGTCTGAATGGAACGAGCGGCAAAAAATGCGATTACTTGTTAAGCCGGGCCTGACGGGTTTGGCGCAAATATCAGGGCGAGGGGAGCTCACACGTGAAGAAAAACTTGAACTCGACATTAAGTATGTCGAAACAGGAAGCTTATGGCTGGACCTCAAGATTATATTGATGACTATTGGTATGGTATTTAGGCGAAAAAGCATCTACGAAAAGAGGTACTCGCAAGCCAAATATACCCGAAGAGAAACCAAACAGTAAGTACAAGTAAATACAGAGTAGGTTAAGAACAAGTGGAAACAGCAGCTAAAACCAACTATATGACAACAATAGAGCAATTGGAGCATCTGAGCGAACAGGAAAAAGCCCGGTTAAAGCAGGTCACCGAAAAGTTTGCTTTTCGCAGCAATGACTATTACCTGTCGCTTATTAACTGGGACGACCCTGACGACCCGATACGCAATATTATAATACCACATATACGTGAGCTCGATGAGTGGGGCCGGCTTGACCCCTCCGACGAAAAAACCTACACGATTATTCCAGGCCTTGAGCACAAATACAATTCCACTGTCCTTCTTTTGGTAAGCAATGTCTGTGACGGAATATGTCGATACTGCTTCAGAAAGCGCGTCTTCATAGATTCTCAGCAGGAGTATCTGCGCAACCTGCCGGCAGCTCTACAATATATAAAACAACATTGCGAGATAACAAATGTTCTGCTGACAGGAGGAGACCCACTTGTGCTTACAACCCCAAAACTTGAAAACATCATCCGCCAGCTAAGAGACGTCGAACATGTCCAGATAATTCGTATCGGGACAAAAGTTCCCGTCTTTAATCCTTATCGAATCACAGAAGACCCAACATTGCCGGAGATGATAGAAAAGTAAAGCACTAATCGCAAAAAAATATATATGATGACCCATTTCGCTCATCCACGGGAACTAACGGATGTGTCACTTCAAGCAGTTCACATTTTGCGAAAAGCTGGTGCTGTAATTGCAAACCAAATGCCTTTAATCAGAGCCGTAAATGACAAGCCTAAGGTTCTTGCGGATTTATTGGCGAAGCTTTCTTTTACCGGGGTGGTTCCTTATTATATTTTCCAGTGCCGCCCCGCTTTAGGCAATAAGGCTTACACAGTACCCATCGAAGAAGGATATGAGATTATTGAACAGGCTAAATCTCTCGTATCAGGCCTGGCAAAAAGAGCCAGATTTGTGATGTCGCATTCGAGCGGAAAGATTGAAATCATCGGTTTGACCAAAGATTATGTCCATTTCAAATACCTCCGGGCCGCCGATAACGCCGACAGCGGACGTTTTCTTGTTTTTAAACGCAATCCGCAAGCCTGCTGGTTCGATGATTATGATGAGGTTATAAAAGAATACCCGATTCATCTGCCATATCGTTCCTATGGACCGGAATAAAATGGTTTTTCCCCGGCTTTTTTTGTATATTATATGTAGATATCTGTTTATACCCCCACCTCTTTCGGGGGTTATTTCTTGTCCGGCGAAAAAATGTCATGGATAAGTACGTTAAAATGTCGGTTAAAAACAGTGTAATTCTCTTGTTGATTGCATCTTGCTGCAGAGTCGGCTTTGCATTGCAGCCCAGTGAGATTCTCGTTATAGCCAACAGCGAAAACGCTGTATCCACCCGGCTCGCACGGTATTATTGTCAAAAAAGAAATGTCCCAAAGGAAAATATCCTCGCTCTGGCCCTGGGAGCGAATCTCAACGATACAATCACAAGAACCGATTATGAAAAATACATTGCTGAGCCGATTCGCAAAGAAATATTCACTAACAAACAGCCCGGCAAAATCAGGTGCCTGCTGATGACATACGGTGTGCCGTATAAGGTAGAAGGACGTGGCCCGTTAAAAGGCCAAGCCGATAAACTCAAAAAGCTGGAAGAATTAGCCGAACTGGAGAAAAACAAACTTAAACAATTAGAGGAAAATAATCAGCTTGATTCCCTTCAATACAAGCAGGTAAATCACCGCCTGGTTAAATTGCAATCCGATATCGGTCGTATCAGCGGCAAAGAAACAAGTGCCTCGGTGGATAGCGAATTATCAATGGTTCTGGTAGGCGTTTACGATTTGTATCGATGGCAGCCAAATACTCTAAGACATAACGTGTTGGGAATAACTCTGCACACGCTAATGGTCAGCCGCCTGGATGGGCCGGGCTATGATACAGTCAAAGGTCTCATCGATAAGGCAATAGCTGCTGAGCAGGCCGGATTAACAGGTTCCGCTTACATCGATTCACGAGGTATTGTAACAAAAGATATGTTGGGCCGGTATGACCAGTCTCTGCGAGATTTGGAAGCAATTACAAGACTTAAAACAAATTTAACAGTCGGCCAGGAACGGACAACAGACCTGTATTCTCCCGGAGAATGCCCACAGACAGTCATTTATTGCGGCTGGTACAGTTTGAAAAAATATGTCGATGCATTCGATTTTCTCGATGGCGCCGTTGGGTATCACATCTCGAGCTGGGAGGCGATAGACATTCGTGACCCAAACAGCACCCAGTGGTGTCCGGCTATGCTCACCGATGGCATAACCGCAACGCTTGGCCCTGTCGCCGAGCCGTACCTTCACGCTTTTCCACTGCCGAGTGAATTTTTCAATGAGCTATTCAAAGGCAAATGTCTTGTCGAGGCCTTCTATCACACCAAGCCATTTAACTCATGGCAATTGATTCTTCTCGGCGACCCCCTCTATACGCCTTTCAAAAAACCACCCTCAAAAAATTAAAACCGTTCTCCTCTGAAGCGAAACAATCCAATCAGGTAAACTAAAAAAACAGTTGTTGCGACACCTGCAACTGCGATAACTACGTCCTGCATTAAAAGCTCTCTGCCGAGAACTACGGAAAATATTTTTACGCCCAATAAAAATCCCATCGGCAGTGCCAATGCCGTTATAAACCACTTAGTACTAAATGCCTTCAGTCCAAGAAAAAGATATATGCATCGAATCCAAACGACAGTGAAAAATCCATAGCCAAAAAAATGAAACATCGCGTTTGTAAATGGTACTAAGTCCGCAACATTCACTCGTGCAATATTTGTTAAAGCAAATATGGTAATGCCCACCACTATAAGCGATACAAGCCAGAAGTTTAAAACTGAAAACAAAATCAGTCCTGTAAGAGTCCCAGCCAAATTTGCCAAAAAGTCCCTCGCGTCACAGCTGCGCCCGCCTATAAAGCCCTGAAGCAATTCGTCAGCAATCCCGTAACAAACCACAGCTAACAGCACCCACCACGCCCTGGCTTTGCGCCAGTTCACCTTGCGGTAAGGGCTGATTGCAAACCAAAGCAGAAAAACCAGAATCAGATACGCAATGAAGTGAAGACTCTTGTCGGATACGTGTGCCCTGCGAACCAGTTGCGGGACAGGAATATGTGCAAGGACAAAAAGGGCCGGCCAATAACAAATCAATACTCCTATTGTCAGCTTTTGACGCCGCGTTAATGCCATTAAAACCGCCCAAATACGCTGTATTCTTCGATTGTAAATTTCATTTATAATCGGCTATCGAATCCACAAAATTAAAGTTATATGTCAAAATAAAGCTTAATTTAGCGCCGAATTAGCTGTATAATACAAACAGTTTGCGTTTTTACCATCTCAAAAATCTAATTTGGAGGTTTGACAAGATGAAACGTCTGACAATTTTCGCGATAATCTTTGCCGGCCTTGCTGCACTTTGCTTTAGCCAGTATAGCTCCCGTGCCTTACCTCGTAAAATATTTCAGCTCGCCGACCCCAGGCCCACAGGCCCTCTCAGTTTCGAGCAGGCAGTGACTAACCAGCGAATCGTGCGCAAATTTACAAACCAGCCGCTCAAGAATAACGAAATCGGCCAGTTGGCCTGGGCCGCTATGAATGTAACAGAGACACAAAATGCCTTGCCCACTGCTTCTTTGACAACTGAGGAAAGCTCTCCCATAGAGCTCTATTTTGTCACGCAGGATGGAGTATTTGTTTACCAGCCAAAACAGCATAGCCTGGAACAAACTGACCAGCAGGATATCAGGAACGCCCTGACAACGGCGGCCTCTATGCAGCAGGCGGTGCTTGAAGCGCCCTGTGACGTTATCGTCGCCGGCTCGGTTAAAAGACTCTCAAGCCAGTTCCAAAAGGATGCCAGAAAATACATGCTGCTTCTGGCCGGGCACGTCGCTCAGAACCTGCAATTACAGGCCGTCTGTACTGGTCTGGGCTCTGTAACAATTGGTGGTTTTAATACAAGAAGCGTCAGCAGGGCCTGCAAGCTCCCAAGAGAATTGGAGCCTCTTTACATCATTAGCGTCGGTTACCCTGCCGCTGATCAGAATGAAACGCCTGCTGCTGTCGAGCAAACAGTTCCAACTGTAAAAAGAGCCGTCCTGATTGCCGCAAGTCAGAACTTTCAGGATAATGAGCTTTTTGAGACTATGCGTATCCTTGAGCAAACCGGCGTTAGAACGATTATTGCAAGTACAAGACTGGGAATTATAACGAGCATGCTGGGCAACACAGCCGAGGCAAAAATCACTATACATCAATTGAGAGTCGACGATTATGATGCGATAATCTTTACAGGAGGTCTCGGCGCCGCCGTCGAATACTTTAATAACCCCGCTGCCGTAAATATTGCACGCGAAGCAGTGGCCAAGGGCAAAGTCCTTGCAGCAATAAGCGTCGGTTCCTCGCTCCTGGCCGACGCCGGCGTATTAAAAGGTGTAAGGGCTACCGGCTTTATCAGTGAAAGGGAGCGGCTCGTACAAGCTGGAGCTGTATATACCGGCAACCCTGTCGAGAGAAGCGGACTTATTATAACCGGCGGCAGCCGCTTCGCCGCCGTTCCTTTCGCTCAGGCAGTCGCCAACTCCCTCGCAGGAAGATAGCTGCACATAGAGCATATACGATAGTCGGGTTGGAAAATTCTATGGCGTAATCTCAACCTATAATTGACAGGGCAATGAAGGGAACCAGATTAAAGGCAATGACAATGATTTTGTATAACGCGAGGAAGGAACAAAGTAATGTATTGAATGCCTCTCTTGAGATAGAAAAAAGTCTGTTGTTCATCCGGAAGGAAAAATCAGCTAAAAAGACACACATAATCGAAGATAAAATCAGCATTGCCGCATTTACAATCGTGCACCACATAAAGAACGCTTTGACGGTTGCGATATCCATAACAATTCTCCTTTTTTCAATATAATGAACACAATATTCAGTGCGATTTGATATGGATTTATCATACCGTCAAAGCTTAATCAACAACGGATTCTTACCCACCCAGCCGCTTCGCCCCCGGCAGGCAACGCCGGAGCCTGCCCTCTGGCAGGCAAAGGCGAAGGCGTTGCACTAGTTTCTCTTATAGTATCTCTCATAGTTGTGTTATTAGTAGT
>CAYWUO010000051.1:0-12821 GCA_964461285.1 uncultured Pirellulales bacterium | reverse complement strand
AATCCCTTCGGGAAGAGGTTTTTTTCACGAATTTCATCAGGAGTCATTTCCGCCAGCTTCTGCCAGGTCATTCCTTCCGGCAGCTTTGCGCGAACGCCCTGCTGGACTGGTTTTCCACGAGACATAGTGACACCTAAAGCAGGATTGTTCAAGAGGTCATATCTTTCCTCCAGCAAATCCATCTGGCGTTTCATAATCTCCGGCTTGGCGGCCTTCATTCTGGCCATAGTAGAATCGAAATCCTCGGTGATAGCCACAGGGGCGTAGCTTGTCGGTTTTGCGAAAACTGAGACAGCACAGGCAAAGGCGAATGCTACAAACAGAATAATAAGAGTTACTTTCAGGATTGGGTTGTTCTTTGACGGTTTCATTTTGACCCCCTTTCGTTAATTGTTATCCATCACATTCAATAACGAACTATCAAAGAGAAACTACCTTACCAAAAATCGGTTGTCAAGTGTCTTAAATACCATATGAAAAAAAAATTCACAAACCAAAAAACCGGCCATTTACGACATAAAAACGGGCATTTTGAGGGTGTCCGGCAGGGAAAAATCCTGTGATTGAGCACCGACTTCGATTGTGTACACCGGTGGAGCAAATAAAAAAGATAAAACTTTGAAAAATTCGATTTTTAAGCGCACATTATAGCGGCTAAGTTACACTATATAACGGAAGCTGATATCAGCCAACATTAAAACACTAAAGAATAAAAGATGGAATCAACAACGCAAGAACAACCAGACGGACAGTTAGTAGAAGCGGCCCGGAACGGCCATTTGGAAAGTTTCGGTATCCTTTACGAGCGCTATCACAGTTCGATGGCGGCACTGGCATATTCGGTGCTCGCCGACCGTGAGCTTGCATACGATGCAGCACAGGAAGTATTTGTTATTGCCTGCCGAGACCTGCGAGCCCTGAAGCACGAGGATAAGTTCGGCGCGTGGTTAGCAGGGATTTGCAGAAACGTTGCAAGAGGTATGCTGAGAACAAAAGGCAGGACCATAACACCGAATGTCCGGCAAGAGCCGGAAGACGCAAATGCAAAAGAACAAAGGCGGGATGTGGTTCGCCAGGCAGTGTTGCAGCTGCGCTTTGCAGAGCGAGAATTGATAGTTATGCGATACTATGACGGACTTTCCCAGGCACAGATAAGTGAGGTTCTGGATATATCGGCATCGGCTATAAACGGCCGGCTCGTTCGGGCCAAACGAAAGATTGAAAAATATTTGAAACGCAACGGTTTCACAGGAGAATAAAATGGAACGATTTGAAGATAAAGACCGGCTCGATGAGGCACTAACAGATGCAATCGGCTCAGAAAGCAAAAAGCCGGACTTCGAGAAGTGGAAAGAACAGCACCCGGAAGCCGTTGAAATGCTAACCTCGCGGGCTGGTAGAGGAGAAAGAGTTTCTGCAGGCTCGCTTAAGATAAGGAAAATAATAATGAAAAGTCCAATTACAAAATTAGCGGCAGCGGCGGTGATAATCATTGCCGTGCTTATTGGAATAAATCAGTTGGCTGGCAACGGGGCAAGTTCTGTCTTTGCCAGTGTTGTAGAGCAAATCCACAACGCCCGCACAATGACTTATAGCGTTGTGACGCAAACACCCGTAGAAAATATGCCGACCGTGAGAACAGAAATGGCTTTCAAGGAGCCTGCATATATGCGAACGACAACAGCAGATGGTTTCGTAACGGTTATGGATTTGACCCAGGTACGAGGTATTAGTATCTGGCCGCCGAGGAGACAATATATCGACTTTGAGGCATCAAACTTTCGGCACGACCCTGAAAAAGACCCTTTTGTTACCGTTGAAAATTTAAAAGCGATGCCATACGAAGCAGACCAGGTGCTTGGGAAAAAGGACATAGACGGCCGCGTGCTCCAGGGTTTCCGTGTGGTAGAAGAGAGCGTGGTAAACACCGTTTGGATTGACCCCAAGACAAGAGAGCTGGTCCGCGTCGAGATGGAGTTCACGAACGCCCCGGGTATGAACAAGATAATGACCGATTTTCAGTTTAATGTCGAACTCGATGATTCGCTCTTTAGTCTAACGCCACCTGAGGGCTTCACGCCTCTGGAAGTTCAGGCAGATGTCTCCAAAGTAACCGAGCAGGACCTTATCGAATATCTGCGGTTATGGTCGAGCTGGACCAGGAACGGCACGTTCCCACCAATGCTGGTTGGCCCGGAGCTGCCAAAGATTGCTGCGGAGATGGCAAAGCAGGGCAAGTTCGGCGAAGGCGAAACCAGCCAGCAGCAGCGTGACCAGGATGCAAAGACAATGTTCCGTGGGATGATGTTCGTGGCGCAATTATCCGCTGAAAGCAACTGGCGCTACGCCGGCGAGAACGTAAACTATGGCGATGCTGACACCGCTATCTTTTGGTATCGCCCGGAAGGCGCAGAGACCTATCGTGTCATATACGGCGATTTGAGCGTTAAAGATACAGCCCCTGAGGATTTGCCAAAGTAAAATGATTTAAGAGGCAAAGCTGATAAAGAAAGGCCGGGCCGGCTAAGCCCGGCCTTTTTTATGCGCTAATATGCAAAATGTGGTCTAAAAACTATAATTTTCTTATACTAAAATAACCGTAATAGTTGTTATATAAATGACAATCGATTGTTAGCAGTTTTGAAAGTTCGATTTTGATGCTGGAAGACAGGCTACTAATTTGGAAGTTTAATCGCGGCGACAGAGAAGCCCTGCGGGACATCTATGAGAAATATAAAGACGAGCTGGTGACGTTAGCTGCTGTTCTTCTAAGAGACATAAGCTCCGCAGAAGACGTTGTACACGATGTTTTTGTGTCTTTTATCAAAACGGCGGCGAAATTTCGACTGACAGGAAGCCTGAAAGGATATTTGTCAACCTGCGTAGCAAATAATGCTCGCAACAAAAATAAGGCAGGGCAAAGACACGAAAGTACAGGATTAGATGAATCAGCATCCACTGGCCCAGGAACAAACAGCCCGGATACCGCAGCAATGTTAGAAGAGGAGCTGTCACGGCTTAACCGTGCACTTGCCCAACTTCCATACGAACAACGAGAAGTATTAATCCTGCACGTAT
The DNA here is from genome assembly GCA_964461285.1 of uncultured Pirellulales bacterium. Classification (GTDB taxonomy): domain Bacteria; phylum Planctomycetota; class Phycisphaerae; order Sedimentisphaerales; family Anaerobacaceae; genus CAZBWE01. Next base: position 9,743 of record CAYWUO010000051.1, on the reverse strand, counting down.
ATAGTGGATTAAAGTTTAAGTCAATTGCCGGACAACAGGGTGTTTCAATCAATACAGTGCAGGGCCGGTACCGGTATGGATTAGAGAAACTGCGGTCACTAATAAACGGCGAGGTCAACAAAAATGAAACCAGCTGATAATATAAATAAATTAATTAAAAAATTACATTTGAAAGCCAGTAGTGAGCTGGACAAGAGAGTCCACGATGACATTACGAAAGCACTGGCTGAAACTCAAAAAACGAAATCGGCTCAACCTGCGCCGAATATATGGAGAATAATCATGAAAAGTAAGACAACAAAATTAGCGGCAGCGGCGGTGATAATAATCGCTGTGGTTTTAACCATAAACATCTTCGACACAACAATGCCCACGGCATCGGCAGCCCAGGTGCTGCAGGATGCTATTGACGCCGTATCCGATTTATGGTCGGTGCACATGAAGGCGCGAATGCGCACGCTTCCAAGAGATAACTTTTCCAACATCGGATTAAACTACGACTTTGTAGATATCGAGATGTGGAAACGTACCAACGCTAACAACGAGGTGCAATGGCGAGTGGAAAAACCCGGGCGTGTGCTTCTTATGGACGGGCAAAAAACGATTATGCTCATTCGGCCAAATCACGGTGTATTAGAAGAAAGACCTTTACCCTTAGGCTGTTACGACAGCTGGTCAGGCCGTCTATTGAACGTGCATGACCTGCTGGACAACGAGTTGCAAAAGGCAAAGAACAATCCCGACCGTGAAATCTCCCTCCGGCACGAAGAAGCCGATGGAAGAGATAAAATCGTACTTGAGGTCGATGTAACAACGTTCGTTCCTGAGGGTGACTACCTGAGAAACAAGTTTATCCAGGAATCCGACCATATGAATGTATACCAGTTTGACGCGAAAACAAAATTACTGGAAGGTCTTCAGGTGTACGTACACACGGAGGACGAGGATGTTCTGATTTTTGAAGTGACAGATATTGAATACAATATAGAGATTGACGACAGCGTCTTCGTACTGGATTTTCCGGAAGATATGATATGGAGCAGAGAACTGAAGATTCTGCCGGATAACGAGCGATACGAAAATATGACGCCGAAAGAGGCAGCAGAGGCCTTCTTTCAGGCTTGTTCGGAAGAAAACTGGGAAGAAGTTTTGAAGTTCTGGACGACCTCACGTATTGACGAGCGTTTGACGGCCTACCTCGGCGGCCTTGAGATTATATCCATAGGCGAGCCGTTCCAATCCAAAGGCTACACCCGCAAAGGCTGGCTTGTTCCTTACGAGATTCGTCTTAAGTTCGGTGAGGTCAAAAAACATAATTTGGCAATACGAAAAGACAATGCCGCTAATCGGTTTGTAGTCGATGGCGGATTGTAATATACTGAACTGATTACTTCATTAACGGGTTTATTGGAACAGGCCGGGCTTTTTGACCCGGCCTTTTTAATTGATTAGTTATAAATGAACCGAGAAAAACGTCTCCCATTGAATCAGAGGCTAAATATGCGGAAAAACGTGGTGTAAAAAAACTGTTGCAAATCCTTATATAAAGCTTATAATGCCTAACTCTGTGTACGGCCGAATAACAGAAAAAGAGTAATACATACATAAAAAAGATAACGGGAGAAAATTCTATGGAACCGATTGTAGAGCCGGAAATCAACATATTTGCCGACGAATTGCCCTCTATGGAAGATATTGAAAAACTTGCATACTACGTTCTTAGCAGCGAAGCCAATAAGATAAAGTTTGCCGAACAGTTAGAGCCAAATATGTCCAAGACCTCGCCGAAGGCCCGTCTGGCAGCGGGTATCGGGCTTTTTATTCTGGGCCGAAATGCCGAAGCAATCGAGAAGCTGGAAAAAGCCGACGACTGCAAAGAAAAATCCATATATACGGCCTTTGCCCTTCGGCGAACAGGTAAATTCGACGAAGCAATCGAAAACCTGCAAAACAGTCTCAAGCACAAGGCCGACACTCTAAACATCACCCTGGAAAAAGCCGCCACATACCGCAAGACAGGAAATATCGATGCCGCAGCCAAAGAACTGAAAAGCTGTGCAAATTTTGAAAATGTAAGCGCTGATTACCACTGCCAACTGGGTCAACTCCAGGAAGCCCAGGGACTTTATGAAGAGGCGATGGACAACTACAAAACAGCTTTGGAATTGGTACCGGGCCATCAAAAAACCCTTTTTCACCTGGCTTATCGGTGCGATTTATCCGGCGATGAAGAGGCGGCTATCGACTACTATAGACAAATCACCTCAAGCGCCCCTGCTTATGTAAGCGCGCTGTTGAACTTAGCTGTGCTTTATGAAGATACGGGGCAATTTGACAAAGCATCCGAATGCATCAATATGGTCCTGGAGTCACACCCGAATCATCAAAGAGCAATCCTGTTTAAAAAGGACATCGAAAGCTCAAAGACCATGTACTACGATGAAGAAAAAGAGAAGAGGAAAACCCGTAAAAGCCAAATATTGGAGACACCAATATCTGATTTTGAGCTGTCTGTCCGGAGCAGAAACTGCTTGAGAAAAATGAATATAAGAACGATAGATGACCTATTGAACATCTCCGAAGCAGAGCTGTTATCCTATAAGAACTTTGGTGAAACATCACTTAGAGAAATTAAAGCCATACTCGATACAAAAGGACTGCGGCTCGGTATGGCTCTGGAAGAAAAGGATTCCCTCTTGGGAGAACTCCCACCGATAGATACCGCAGAATATAAGGATGACGATGGTTTGCTGAAGAATCCCATCGACGACCTTCAACTGTCGGTACGGGCACGGAAATGTTTGCAAAAGCTCAATATTCGCACCATCGGCGAACTGACACAAACCACGGAGGCAGAGCTTCTCGGCGTTAAAAACTTCGGCGTAACAAGTTTGAACGAAATCAAGAAAGCCATCGTCAATCTGGGACTATCGCTGCGAAGCCTGGACTGAGCAATCGATTATTTATTATTTTCTATTGATATTTTTTAATGTCTTTTACAATTATCGCCCAAATAACTGCGAGCCGCAGCAAGCCCATATGCCGGATAAATCCGCCTTACGTCTGGCGGATAAACTTCCTGTTGGTTTTGCCGCTGCTGATAATTCTCGGCGGCTGCAAGGCAAGACAGCTCGCCAGACCTACCCCACAGATGGATATCGAACCGACTTTCTGGGTGAGAGTCTTACTGCTGGACGATGTTACAGAATGTGTGCTGAAAACCGGCTCATCTTTTAGTATCATCAACCCACAAACACAAATCCCAGAAGTTCGCTTTTTCCAAATTGATGAACCAATAAAAGCTGCTATTTCAGCCGGCAGAATCAGCATCGCCGGTCGTCAAATCACAGGTAAGGAATTAATTATTACGCCCGATACCCCCCATATATTTAGGCTAAACGGAGACGAATATCGCGGTAAATTAAAATTGATAATCAACGCTGACGGCACCTGCTTTGATGCAGTAAACCATATACCACTTGAGCCATATTTAGCAGGTGTGGTTGGAGCCGAGATGCCTGACCACTGGGAGCCGGCAGCACTTCAAGCCCAGGCAATTGCGGCAAGGACCTATTGTCTTTATTACAAAAATAACTACGGTCGCAGCCGCACATGGGATGTCCATAAAACACAGGCAAATCAGGTTTACCTCGGGGTTGCAGCCGAATCGGCACAGATCTGGAATGCGGTCAATAGTACATACGGTGAGGTGCTGGTCTGCAAGCATTCCGACGGCGGCGAAGATATATTCCCGAGCTATTACAGCTCGACCTGCGGCGGCCATACGGAAAACAGCGAAAATGTATTCGGCGACTCTTTCGAAGCACTCATTGGCGTGCCCTGCCCCTACTGTCAGGACGTAGCCAGGCTTAATACTTTTTTCTGGCCTATGATTCAATTCGATAAAAACTACGTTACCGCCAGGCTGTTAGAAAAATACCCAAAGCTCAAGAGTCTTGGAAAGATTAGAAACATCACCGTGGCCGAACAAAGTCAATATGAAAAATTCTCACGCATAACTAAAGTAAAACTTCTCGGCTCAACCAGTAAAAGCGATTTTTTGAAGGCTGAGGACCTGCGGCTGACAATCGACCCAACCGGCCAGAAGATAAAAAGCACAATCTGTCAAATCATCGATATGGGAGACAAATGGGCATTTTCTCTGGGCAGAGGCTGGGGGCACGGCGTAGGGATGTGCCAATGCGGCGCGCAAGGTATGGCAAGAAAAGGATATAGCGCAGAACAGATACTTTCGTATTATTACTCCGACTCTAAAATTGTGAGTGTCTATTAAAGACGAAAAACTTAAAGAATGAAAATAAAAATGGCAGATTTCGAAATTATCCATCAGGATGCCGGCTCTTCAGCCCGATGTGGTTTATTAAACACATCGCATGGCAAGGTAGATACACCTGCTTTTATGCCGGTCGGCACCTCCGGTGCGGTAAAGGGAATCACACCTGAACAACTCGAAGAAAGCGGCGCTTCAATAGTCCTGGCTAACACCTACCATTTGTTGCTGCGGCCTGGGGCCGATACGGTGGAGGCACTCGGCGGGCTGCATAAACTTATGTCCTGGGACAAACCGATACTGACCGACAGCGGCGGATACCAGGTATTCTCGCTAAGCTCGCTGACAAAGGTTGACGATGACGGTGTCGAATTCAGCAGCCATGTAGATGGGGCCAAAGTATATCTCAACGCCGAAATTGCAATAAAAACCCAAAATCAGCTCGGCGCGGATATAATAACCTGCCTTGATGAATGTACAGCTTCTGGCATAGATTTACCAAAGTTAAAAAAAGCCGTGGAAAGGACTATCCGCTGGGCGCAGCGTTCGAAAGAGGCGCATAAAACCGGCAAACAGATGTTATTTGCCATCGTCCAGGGCGGCGTAAATCAGGAATTGCGAAGTTATTGTGCCTGCGAACTTGTCAAAATGGACTTTGATGGTTATGCTATCGGTGGTTTGAGTGTTGGTGAAGGCCATGATAATATGATAAAAACAGTAAATCACACAATACAGTTCCTGCCGAAAGAAAAACCCCGGTATCTTATGGGCGTAGGCAAGCCAATCGACATAATTGCCGCCGTTAAGGCCGGCGTCGATATGTTCGACTGCGTACTGCCAACCCGAAACGGTCGAAACGCCTTTGCTTTTACCGAAAACGGCCCTGTACGACTACGCAACAGCGCCCTGATAAATGACCCCGAGCCAATCGAGGCCGGCTGCGACTGCTACTGCTGCAGGAACTTCAGCAGGGCCGCTTTAAGACATTTCTTCAATTGTGGAGAAATGCTCGGGCCAATCCTGGCGTCTGTGCACAATCTAAGATTCTTCCAGAGACTAATGGCCAAAATCAGGAAGTTGATAGAGAAGAACGAATTTTCCGACTGGGCAAAAGAGCGATTAAAAAATGATTACTGATAATAATATTTTACCCACGACCCGTAAAACAATAATGAATTATGAAGGGAAAATAAAAAATGAAAAATGTATGGATATTAGCCCAAACAGAAGCTGACGAGTCAGCCTCGCAGATTACATCGGAGCCGGTAACTTCGGAAGGCGAAGCAACAACGAAGGTACCATCCGACCTTAACGCCCCCCAAGTCGGGAAAGAAGCACCAAAACAACTTTTTCCGCCGTGGCTTTTACTTGTTCTGGCCGCTGTATTTATCTTCATGCTGTTTAGAGGTCCTCGAAAAAAACAACAAGAGCATAAAAAGATGGTCCAATCACTGGAAAAAAACGACAAGGTCAGAACAATCGGCGGAATTATCGGCACTATCGTCGATATTAAGGACGACGAGATTACGCTGAAAATCGACGAGTCAAATAATACGAAAATAAAAGTTGCCACTTCAGCAATCGGAAGGAATTTGTCGAAAGATAAAGCGTGAACGCGTGGATGATATGATGAGCAAACGCGTTGACGAATTTTGTGTATATACGCATTAAGACAATACGAGGAAAGTTATGGGTAAGAATCTGTTTCCTAAAATCGTTGTAATTATTGTTTTAGTAGCTTTAGCAGGGTGGACTTTATACCCTCCAAACAAAACCCTGCAGCCGGGAATAGACGTTGGAGGCGGGGTAAGTCTCATTTATGAAATCGACACTCAAGACCTTGAAAAAGCAGATACAAAAGACCTGGCCCAGCGAATGATAACCGTCCTGCGAAGGCGCATAGACCCTGCCAACATCCAAAATCTCGTCTGGCGGCCACAGGGCAATTCCCGCTTTGAAATACAAATGCCCCTGTCAAGCGCAGAAGCCCGGGCGAAGCGCCAGAAATACGAACAAGCGATTATCGAGCTGCTTGCCAAGAACATAAATCCCTCAACAATTATGCGCTCGCTTAAAAAGGCACCGGAAGAACGTATCGAAGATTTTAACGATTTCGCCCAGGGGGACCCTAACAGAACAAAAATTCTGTCTGAACTTGGCACTTCTTATGACGAATTAACTGAAAGACAAAAGGAAAGGGACAAACTCGAATCACAGCAGAAAGTTACGGAAAGTTCCATCAAGCTCGCCGAACTTGACCTCGATGAAATTAAGCTTCACCTTGGAGACTGGATGAAGCTCAACAAGGAACAACTAACAAAGACACTAAAGGAATATCTCGGCACCGAAGCTAATATCGAGCTACTGACCAGCTACGTAAAAACACATGCCGAATGGGCCGAAGTCGTCGACGAACTGACCAACCCTGAAACCGGCAAAAACATCCAATACGAAAAGACCAAAAATGACATTGACAAATTAAATCTGTCAGAAGACCAGATAAACTTTGTTTTGCAGTTGACAGCCAAGTCAGCCAGACGCACTACCGCAATTGCGGAACTGAAAACCAAGTTCACTGACCGGGCAACTGAAATTGATAATGTGGTAACCACATTCGATGAGTATCGCCCTTTCAGAGGCAGACTCGATGACCCCAAAGACCTGCAGCGAATGCTTAAAGGGGCCGGCATACTGGAATTCAGAATCCTGCCTACACAGGGACACCCGGAAGTGGATATGAGCGAGATGGCCCGCTATGTCGAAACTCTTAAAGAGAAAGGCCCCAAATATGCATCAGATAATAAGTTTGTATGGTGCGAAATAGAAAATCAAAATATCAATGAATGGGGAGGCATTGACGACCAGAAGCGTCCTTCAATCGTTGGGCAATTCGGAGACAAGTACTACGTCCTTGCAAGCAACAACAAAGATGAGGGAATGCTGCACAGAATCGACGGCAAGGGCTGGAAACTCACAAGGGCCTCGCCTGGCAGAGAACCTCAAGCAGGTCGAAGAGCTATTGATTTCATTCTTGACGACAGAGGCGGAATGGCATTTGGTAAAGTTACCAGCAAGAACATTGGCCGACCACTTTGTATCCTGCTTGACGGAGTTGCAATATCAGCTCCAACCGTCAATTCAAGGATAACTACACGTGGCCAAATAACAGGCCGATTTTCAGAAGACGAACAGCGTGATTTGGTAGACAAACTAAATGCGGGCTCCCTGCCTTCCAAACTGATAGAACAGCCCATCAGTGTAAAGACAATCGGACCATCCATCGGGGCCGACAACCGCAACCAGGGAATCAAGGCCGGCATAATCGGGCTCATAGTGGTCATGGCCTGTATGCTGGGCTATTATATCCTTGCCGGCTCAATAGCCGATGTGGCACTATTTATGAACATACTGTTTGTTCTTGCAATAATGGCAGGAATAAGGGCAACTTTCACATTACCAGGTATCGCCGGCATAATACTCACCATTGGTATGAGCGTTGACGCCAACGTTCTGATTTTTGAAAGAATCCGCGAAGAGCAGCAGCGAGGCTCGTCTTTGAGAGTCGCTATAGCAAACGGCTACCAGAGAGCATTCAGAACCATCTTTGACGCGAACCTCACTACGTTCATTACCGCAGCCATCCTTTACTGGCGTGCATCAGAAGAGGTAAAGGGCTTTGCTATTGTGCTTATGCTTGGTATCGCATCGAGTATGTTCACGGCATTATTTGTAACGCGGGTAATCTTCGATTTTCTTTCGGCCAAGCGAATTATCAAAGACCATTTGTCCATGCTCCGGCTCATACACAAACCAAATGTCAACTGGATGGCACTGCGACCAGTCTTTTTTATCATATCACTTGTACTTATTGCAGCAGGTTTGTTTGCTTTCTTCACCAGAGACGATGCAAAGAATAATAAATACGATATCGAATTTACCGGTGGAACAAGCGCACTAATCAACCTGAAGGAAGGTGTCTCGCTCAGCAGAAGCGATGTGGAAGACAGAATTCGAGGGATTGGGGGGAAATTGAACAATCCCGCCTTATCAGCGACAAATGTCTACAGCATCGGTAAAACAGGCAGACAATATGAAATCAATACCACCGAAACAAATAAAAGCAAAACTATCGTTACGTTTGGCGAATCCGTGCAACGGACAGTCGAAACTGCAAGCTCAGCAATTGTAACAGCTCAGGATAAATTTGCAGGTGAGTTAAACAATTTGTTCGTAACACAAAATGCCAACAATCCAGCGGAGTATATAATAACCACCAGTCAGATGAACCATACATTAGTCAAAAATGTGCTGACAGAAGCTTTCCCATCTGCTCAAATTTCAGAACCGGAAATTGATGAAGTTGTTAATAATTCAATCCTGACCGCCTTCGGCGATGAGCTTGAAATCCAGCAAAACCTTAAACCCACAATCATCTCACAGGAAAAAATAACCGAAGGGCTAATAGTTTCATATCCTGAACTGGTTGAATTTACTGGCGGTATCAAAACTCTATGCGAAATCGAAAGGGCCACAACCATAGAAGATATTGAAGCAAGATTGGCATCATTAAAATTCAAGCCCGATACACAAAACCTGCCTCGTTATGAGTATTTAATCCTGGATGCCAATTTAGCAACAATCGAACAAAGTAAACCAGTAAACCGCTTCGCTTATATAAGTGTCGCACCGGAGGCGGGCCTGCGTGAATTAACCGAGGATGAATGGGCACAGTTCGTTGAAAACGAAACGACCAAAATTCTGGCAGCGGCCAAGCTCGAAACATCATTACCAAGAGTAACACAGATAGACCCAACAGTCGGAAAAGAGCAAAAAACACAAGCGCTGATTGCCATTGTTCTGTCGTTATTTGCCATTGTCACCTATATATGGATTAGATTCGGAAATGTCCGCTACGGCATCGCGGCCATTATAGCGCTGGTTCACGATGTATGTATCACACTCGGAGCGGTAACAGCCTGCACATATATCGCAGCAAGCCCAATCGGAGAGAAACTTCTAATCGGAGATTTCAAAATCAACCTGGCGATGATAGCGGCTTTTCTGACGCTGATTGGGTACTCGCTGAACGATACGATTGTTATCTTCGACCGAATCCGTGAGAATCGTAAAAAGGCCCAGATTAGCCCTCAGATAATCACCGACAGTATCAACCAAACTATCTCCAGAACGATTTTGACATCCTTTACGACATTTATAGTTGTTTTGATAATGTACATTTTTGGCGGCCAGAACCTAAGAGGCTTTACGTTCGCGATTGGTTTTGGGGTAATAATAGGAACATATTCATCTATCGCGATAGCTGCACCGATACTACTGCTCGGCACAAAAACCAAAACCAAAAAAAGCAAATAGGGAAATTGACCAAGAATCAGCACAAAACAAGGCGATTACATTTCTTTTGCGGCTTGGCTGTCAATGAGCCAGGTAATTC
>CAYWUO010000050.1:0-13478 GCA_964461285.1 uncultured Pirellulales bacterium | reverse complement strand
ATCCAGGCCGTTTACGAACAGGTCCAAAAACGTAATGCCGGTGAGCCGGAGTTTCTCCAAGCGGTAAAAGAGGTGCTATTTTCTCTGGTTCCGGTGCTTGAAAAACACCCGGAGTACATAGATACAAACATCCTTGAGAGAATTGTCGAACCGGAAAGGCAGATTATATTCCGGGTTCCATGGCAGGACGATAAGGGTAACGTGCAAGTCAACCGGGGATTTCGGTTCGAGTTCAATAGCGCTATCGGCCCATACAAGGGTGGGCTGAGATTTCATCCTACCGTCAACGCCAGTATCCTGAAATTCCTCGGATTCGAACAGATATTCAAAAATGCACTTACTACTTTGCCGATGGGTGGTGGCAAAGGCGGCTCAGACTTTAATCCCAAGGGCAAAAGCGACAACGAAGTAATGCGCTTCTGCCAGAGCTTTATGACCGAGCTTTTCCGTTATATTGGGCCTGATACTGATGTCCCTGCAGGTGATATTGGTGTCGGTGGTCGTGAAATCGGCTTTTTATTCGGCCAATACAAGCGCTTACGAAATGAATTTACCGGCGTATTCACCGGTAAAGGATTGAGCTGGGGCGGCTCACTGATTCGACCCGAGGCAACCGGATATGGGTGTGTTTACTTCGCCGAAGAGATGCTAAAGACGCGGGGCGAGAGTCTTAAGGGTAAGGTTTGTACCGTCTCCGGCTCAGGAAACGTTGCGCAATATACCGTTGAAAAACTCAACCAGCTTGGTGCTAAAGCGGTTAGTATATCCGATTCCAATGGTACAATATACGACCCTGATGGAATTGACGATGAGAAACTTGCCTTTGTCCTCGAACTGAAGAACGTTCGCCGCGGGCGCATCAAAGAGTACGCTGATAAATTCAAGGTTGAGTATAAACCGGACACCCGGCCGTGGGGTATAAAATGCGATTGTGCGTTCCCAAGCGCCACTCAGAACGAAATAGATGAAGATGATGCTAAAACATTACTAAAGAACGGCTGCTACCTTGTCGCAGAGGGGGCGAATATGCCGAGCACACCGGATGCGATTGAGCAGTACCTGGCAAAGAAGATATTATACGGTCCCGGCAAGGCGGCCAATGCCGGCGGAGTTGCCACAAGCGGCCTTGAAATGTCTCAAAATGCAATGCGCATAACCTGGAGCAGTGAAGAGGTCGACGAGAAGCTGCATAATATTATGATTGCTATACACAAGCAGTGTTTCGACGCTGCTGAAGAATATGGTCAGCCCGGAAATCTCGTAATGGGTGCTAACATCGCCAGCTTTGTCAAAGTTGCCGATGCTATGCTCGACCAGGGACTCGTATAGGAGTCAGTGTAACTATTCGATATGAAAGGGCAATTCTTGATTGGATTGCCCTTTTTGGTTTGTTTATATAATTAGGTAGCTGGGGTATAATAGCACTGAATTATTAGACAGGGCTGATTTAGAAAGGGGGACTGTACAGTGACGTGGGCAAGCACCGGTCTTGACGGACTGGACGAAATACTAACAGGATTGTTCAAAGGCGACAATGTCGTCTGGCAGGTGGACCGTATTGAGGATTTCCAAAAGTTTGTTGAGCCGTATGTCAACAGGGCTTTACAGCAAGGCCGAAAAGTTGTTTACATGAGGTTCGCCAACCACAAACCGCTTGTGAACTCCGACCTTAATGTTGTTGTCCATAACTTAGACGCAAGCAGCGGTTTCGAGAGTTTCTCTTTTGATGTACACAATATAATTACAGAGGAAGGTAAGGAGGCGTATTATGTGTTTGACTCTCTTTCGGAGCTGCTAAATGCCTGGGCGACGGATTTGATGATAGGCAACTTCTTTCGAATTACCTGTCCTTACCTTTTCGAACTGGACACGATTGCATATTTTGCCCTGTTGCGGAACAATCACTCGTACAGAACAATAGCCCGCATTCGCGAGACGACGCAGCTTCTTCTGGACCTTTACAACTTCGAAGGCAGTTTCTATGTTCATCCGCTGAAGGTTTGGAGGCGTTATTCGCCCACGATGTACCTGCCGCACATCCAAAAGGACAAACGCTTCGTTCCGATTACAACAAGCGTCGATGCCGCACGCGTGATTTCATATATCTCGCTAAAAGGGCTGGAACCAGCCCAAAGAGTGCTGGATTATTGGGACCGGATTTTCCTTGCTGCTGAGGAGTTATCGAAAAATCAGAATGCATCGCAACAGCAGAAGCAAAAAACTGTAGAGCAACTGTGCAGGATAATGATTGGCAGAGAACAACGCATGCTGGGCCTTGCACAACGTCACTTCTCCCTTGAGGACCTTCTTGACGTCCGAAAGCGAATGATAGGAACGGGATTTATCGGCGGCAAGGCCGTAGGTATGCTGCTCGGCAACAAGATTATCTCCGGCGACGAATCTCTTGGCTTAAGAGACCATCTTGAACTCCACGATTCATTTTACGTCGGCTCTGATGTTTTCTATACGTATCTTGTGGAAAACGGCTGGTGGAATTTGCGGATGGAGCAGAAGACTCCGGAAGGATATTTCGCCGTTGCTTCGGAACTAAAAGAAAAGCTCTTAACCGGAAAGTTTCCCGACCAGATACGTGAGCAGTTTCAGGAAATGATAGAGTACTTCGGACAGTCACCTATTATTGTACGTTCAAGCAGCCTGTTGGAAGATGCTTTTGGTAATGCCTTTGCCGGTAAGTATGTAAGTCTTTTCTGCGTCAACCTCGGAAGTCCTGAAGAGCGGTATGCCCGCTTCGAAGAGGCAGTGCGAACGGTGTACGCCAGTATGATGGGCGAAGATGCCCTCACCTACCGTCTGCAAAGGGGTCTGGACAAAGAAGATGAGCAGATGGCTTTGCTTGTGCAACGTGTCTCGGGCTCATACCGCAACGGATATTTCTTCCCGGACCTTGCTGGTGTTGGAATTTCACATAATACTTTTGTCTGGAATCCGGAACTCGACCCAAAGGCAGGAATGGTGAGGCTGGTGCTTGGGCTCGGGACCAGGGCTGTTAATCGAGTGGAAGACGATTATCCTCGCATCGCTGCTTTGGATGAGCCGCTGCTCAGACCCGTCGCAGGGATGGACGACGTCCGGAAGTTCTCTCAACATAGAGTCGATTTGCTGGATATGCAAAACAACACCCTTAAGACCTTACCCATTGAGCAACTGCTCAGTGCGGAATTGAACATTAAGCTCGACCTTATGGCTGTAAGGGATGCTCAACTGGCCAGAAGAGCAAAACAGACAGGAAAAGCAACAAGAGAATACTGGGTCTTTACTTTCGAGAAGCTTTTTTCGCAGACGCCTTTTATAGAACGTATGCAGAAAATCCTTAAGACCCTGGAAGAAACGTATAAGTATCCTGTGGACATTGAGTTCACGGCTAATTTTACTGCCAACGACAACCTGGTAATCAATCTGCTGCAGTGTCGACCTCTACAGACAAAGGGCCTGCAGCCGCAGGTGAAAATGCCTGAGAATATCCAGCCCGACAAGGTGCTGTTCAGCACAGAAGGATATTTTATGGGCGGCAGCATCTCGCAGGATATAAGAAAGCTCGTGTATGTCGAGCCGAAGGCCTATGTAGAGCTGACACTGACACAAAAATACGATATTGCCAGACTTATAGGAAAGCTGAACCGACAGATACAGGACAAAAGCAACGAGCCGGCGATATTCTTTGGGCCCGGCCGATGGGGAACATCAACACCCAGTCTTGGTATACCCGTGAGCTTCCATGAAATCAATAATGTAACTGTGCTGGCAGAAATCGGTTACGAAGGTGGTAATCTAATGCCGGAGCTCTCGTTTGGGACCCATTTCTTCCAGGATTTGGTTGAAAGCGACATATTCTACGTAGCTATCTTCCCTGATAAACCGAATTTCATTCTCAACCAAGACAAGCTCCTTTCGATGCCGAATATATTGACGCAGCTCTTACCTGATGCCGAAAAGTACGCAGATGTTGTGTTTGTACACAGCTTTGGTGCAGGTGAGCTGAGAATTGTCTGTGATGTGGTCTCTCAGCGTCTGGTTTGCTTCTTTGCTTAGAGATGTATGAGCCGCCCTGTCAACTCACAGGTCGGATGTTGGCAGGAGATGGTCATATCCTTTTTTGTTTGTATGGTTGGCAGGATTAGTCTATAATTTCCGGCGATGAAAGATAATCCCGATATAAGCAAGGTTATAAGCCAACATTCCGAGATGGAACAGTTTTTTAGCGGTGGTTTTGCGGTCAAAGGGAAAACTCCAATCTCCGAACCGCTGGAACAGGATAATACGTCTGCTGCCGAGAAAGCGGCTGAACTTGAAAAAATCGCCGAAGAGGTTTGTGCGTGTCGCAAATGCCCGTTAGGTTCGCTACGAACAAACACGGTTCCGGGTGAGGGCAATCCAAACGCCTGTATTATGTTTGTCGGGGAAGCACCCGGTGCTGACGAAGATGCCCAGGGCAGACCCTTCGTCGGAAGAGCAGGTCGTTTACTTGACAAGGTAATCACAGCATGCGGATTAAAACGAAGCGATGTCTTTATCGGCAATATCCTGAAGTGCCGCCCGCCGGAAAACCGCGACCCCGCCGCCGAGGAGATAATAAGCTGCCTGCCATATCTTCAAAGACAAATCGAGATAATAAATCCCGAAATTATTGTCGCTCTGGGTGCTCACGCCGCCAGGACCCTGTTAAATACCAATAAACCAATAGGCCAATTAAGGGGGCAATTCCATGAATACTATTCCGGCCTCGGCAGGCCGCCCATAAAGCTTATGGCTACATATCATACCGCCTACCTGCTGAGGAATTACTCACAGGAGAACCGGCAGAAGGTTTGGGAGGATATGAAAAAGGTCCTTGCCGAACTCGGTCTACCCATCCCAAAGCAAGAAAAAAAATAATCAATTTCACTATCAAATAACCATTTCCCATAAATATTTTCTATATTAATAGACTATAGTAAAAAAAATTCAGAATCATAAAAAAAAACTAAATTCATTACTCATATTGCCTATGTTAACAATACAAGAAGCGTTAATGATAATATAGGCAATAATTATCCACTAAAAACCCTCTTTTTCAGACCTAATTAGTCCATTTCTATTAAAAAAAAGAGAAAAACGCAGATATTTTCGGACTTTCCCGGAAAAATCCTTGACAGAAGTAAAATTCGAGAGTAGTGTTAATATACTGGTACTTAAACATCGGAAGAAGAGGGTGTTTCTTCTATGTAACACAAACGTTAGCATATACTATGCTGCGTGAGTGTATGAAAAAAACTATATCCTTAATGGAGGTGTAAGGATGATGAAGAATTTAGTTTTTTTATTTATGGCTATAACCCTGGCAACAGGGTCAATGGTATTTGCAGAACAGGTGATAATTCCACCTTGGCGATTTGCAGAAGGCAGCACATATCAGGCATGGGAGTTTGGGACAGATAATCCTACCCCGTTACCTGATATTGTCGATAATCCTTATGGTGACCCACAGCTAAATGTGGATACGCCATTTGGCTGGGACAACGGTGCTTGGGCATTATCGGGCGAGATTGATATTTATCTTCCTAATCGTCCGGTAGGTGGTGGATGGAAAGAACTCTGGATTCAACTAACGTGGAAACCAGCAGGTTTAGACTCCAGTCCTTTCTTACCAGACCAACCGAATGTTGCCGTTACACCGTTTGATTTTGCTACTTTTTATCGCGATGACCAGGCCTTAGCTGACGGCTGGATAGTGTCGCTGTACAAAATTGAAATGTGGCCGAATCCCCTCGAAGAGTGGATTGCCATCAAGGGTGATATCTGGGTCGATGAATTGATCATTGACACCATATGCATACCTGAGCCGACAACAATTGCGTTGCTTGGCTTAGGCGCATTGACTCTGTTGAGAAAACGCAGGGTGTAAGCCAAAATAAGGAGTTTTTGGTTACAAGCAACGAGATTATTAGGGCTGTGGGTAATTCCGCAGCCCTTTCTTTATTATTCCCGCCTAATAACAGCCGCACTGAAAAACACTACCGCTGTTCACTAATCCTTCGTTACAACAATACAGTTTTTTACCAATGAATGTATGGCGAAAATGAAAGCACCCAAGAAAACCAAACTCCTTAAGTTTTACGTAACTTTTACATCTTGTAAGTCCCTTGTGAGCAGATACTTAGACTATGATATCGACGGGCGTAGATAAAATCCCCCAATTACTGTCAACCAATCGGCCTGTTTTGTGTCTTAATATATAGAAAGACAATGTTTTAAGCTCTTAAATAGTCCTGGAGAAAGTCAAAATGAAACGTTTAATGAGAAAGGTGATTACAATGTGTAAAAGAATGAGTTGGGTTGGATTAGTGATTTGCTCTACGCTTTGCATTTTTTTGCTTCTTCAGATAAGCTCGGCAAACTCGAGCCCAGACCGCGATAAACAGGCAAATGCAGAGCTGTCAATTTTATCAATCACATCCGAAAAGATTACGATAGAGTTCAAACCGCCTGCTCGCAAAGGCGGAACACTCGAGGCGGAACTCTATGAGCTTGACGGCAGGCTTATAGCAAAGGTTACACGCCGGCATCAAGGCAAACCTCTCCAAATCGACTTGTATGCGCAGATAAATAAAAAGGATTTAGCCAATTATTATCTGCGCTATCGATTTAATTCGAACGAGGCGTTTCGTCAGCGAAGTTTGTTATTCGTGGGTGAAATTCTCGAGACCACGGTACTCGGACAACGCGAGTTCATCGCCGGCACGCGACCGGTGATAAGGATACTGGTACGCGACCGGGCCGGGGGTATCGCAATTTGCGGAGCGAATGTAGAGGTTGAGCTGGTTCACGAAGATAATGTAATTTCGAAGTTCAGTGCAAAAAGCGATGAAAATGGTGAGGTAGCCGCCCAGCTCGAGATGCCGGATACGGCCTTGCGAAATGCAAAACTCAAGATCTACGTTACGACACAAACAGCAAAAGATACTATAGAAGAGACCATCCATATTCGAAGCGCCCTATGCACACTGCTCACTACAGATAAACCGCTCTATCAACCGGGACAAACTATTTATATCCGCGCCCTGACACTGTCTCAACCGCAAATGAAGCCCCTGACGGATGCCGAGGTAATCTTCGAAGTCGAAGACTCCAAAGGAAATAAGGTTTTTAAGGTACGCAAAAACACCGACAGCTATGGCATATCGCACACAGATTTTGTGCTGGCTGACGAGCTTAATATGGGTACTTACCGAGTTCGCGCAATTACAGCCGGAACAAAAGAAGAAAAAACCGTAACCGTCGAGCGTTACGTACTGCCGAAATTCAAAATTAACTTCAAAAGCGACCGCAATTTCTATCAACCGGGTGAAACTGTCAAAGGTCAAATACAGGCCGATTACTTCTTCGGCAAACCTGTTGCAGGCGGCAAAGTGCAGATTAAATGCTCAAAGTTCGATGTTGCTTATGACGATTTTGAGTCAATCGAAGGCAAAACCGACGAAAAAGGATATTACTCTTTCGAGGTAACTCTGCCAAAGCATTTCGTCGGACAGCCGCTCGAGGCGGGCAAGGCCTCAGCCAAGTTCGAGATTTCGGTAATCGACACCGCAGACCACAAGCAAACCATCACAAAGAATCTTACCGTTACCGCTGCTCCCATTATCGTTGCAGCGGTACCGGAAAGCGGCGAGCTGATAGCCGGCCTGGAAAATAATGTCTATATTGTTACCACCTACGCGGACTCGACGCCGGCAAAATGCAATATTACCTGGGAAAATCCACCGGACGGCCGAAAAGTAATTATCGAAACCGACGAAGCCGGATTCGGCCAAATTACACTGACGCCAGCCGAGCAAGGTATGGTCACATTGTCTCTGCTCGCCAAAGACGTCAAAGGCCATACCGGCAGAGCTAAGGTGCAATTGAAAACCAAGCAGCAGATGGACGATGACTCAGTCCTGCTGCGCACAAACAAAAGTCTTTATCGCGTGGGTGAGCAACTGACGATGTCCATTTTCTCCACTCGCAAATCCGGCGCCGTGTATGTGGACTTAATCAAGGACCGACAGACATATCTGACCAGAACACTGGAGCTTAAAAACGGCAAGGCATCGGACAAAATTACACTCGATGCGACATTGGCCGGAACTGTTCAAATCAATGCTTACCTCATCGGTAAAAACGGCATTATTGTTCGAGACCGAAGATTAGCTTTGATTGACCCGGCGGACGACTTGAAAATCGAAATCACAAGTGATAATGAGACATATCTGCCCGGTACCGATGCAAAGCTGACATTTAAGGTGAGCAACAACCGCGGCAAGGGTGTTGCCTCAGCGCTGGGAGTGATAGTGGTTGACGAAGCAGTCTTTGCATTGCAGGAAATGCAGCCGGGCCTGGAGAAAGTTTATTTTTATCTTGAGAAGGAAATAGCCACGCCCCGCTATGAAATCCACGGCTATGAGCTTGACCAATGCATTTTTCCGCCAATACCTGCTCCTGATGTAAAGCCGCTCGAAACGAGACGTGATAGTGCAGCCCGTGTGCTTCTGGCCTCGGCTAAAGGCGTGGGTGATTATCCTCTATATGTCAATACCTACGAGCGGGACAATAAGGCACAGGCCTTCCAGCAAAAAATGGCTCAACAGGTAATGCCGCGATACCAGAAGATACAAAAGGCCCTAAACAAGCTCTCCGAGAAATACCGCAAGGTTACCAAAAACCGCTTCAAAAAAGGAATCGGACTCGATGTCCTGGTGGAAAAGGGATACCTGAAGAAAAAGGATGCAATCGACCCCTGGGGCGGGCAGATGAAAATCGACGGCAACTGGTGCGAAGGCTGCCAGAATTATCACGGCTTCGTGCTTACATCCGCAGGGATAGACGGCAGGTGGGATACTGTCGATGATGTTTTCGTGCCGTTTACAACCTTTGCTAATGGAAAAAGTCGAGGCTTCTTTTTAGGGAGGCAATTGAATGAGAAACTTGCCGGAAATATGGTGATGGATGCCGCTATGCCGATGGCAATGTTAGCCAAGGAAGAACCCGAATCATCAGAGAAAAAACCAGGCGTGGGAAGCCATGGGGCCGCCGAGCCGATTCGTATCCGTCAGTACTTTCCCGAGACACTATATTTCAATCCGGCATTGATAACCGATGGAAGAGGATTAGCTTCTCTAAATATCCCGCTGGCAGACTCGATAACCACCTGGCGAATGACCTGCATGGCCTCGTCGGCGGCAGGACAGCTCGGCTCAACAACAGCAGGGATTCGCGTGTTCCAGGATTTCTTCGTGGATATTGATTTTCCCGTCTCTTTAACGCAGAACGATGAGATCCACGTACCCGTGGCGATATACAACTACCTCAAGACCAACCAGAAGATTGAATTGAAGGTAATAAAGGAGGACTGGTTCGACCTGCAGACACTTGCAGAAAAGACAGTTACACTCGGCCCATCAGAGGTCAGGGCTGTGTTTTTTCCAATAATCGCCCGCAAGATTGGTTTTCAAAAGTTTACGGTTATAGCCCTTGGAACGAAGAAAAGCGACGCTGTTGCGAGAACCGTAGAGATTGTGCCTGACGGTAAGGAATATCTGGTCAGCGAGAGCGGCCGGCTCGAAGGTAACATCACCCACACAATCTCTATACCCGATGCAGCCATTGACGATGCAAGCAAGATATTCGTTAAGATTTATCCGGGTGTGCTCAGCCAGGTAGTCGAGGGGCTTGAAAAGATGTTACGGATGCCATTCGGCTGCTTCGAGCAGACCTCATCGGTAACATACCCGAACATTTTGGTTCTGGACTATATGAAGACAAGCGGCAAAATCACGCCGGGGCTGCAGATGAAAGCCGAAGGATTCATCAACGCCGGCTATCAGCGCCTCGTTTCCTTCGAAGTGCCCGGCGGCGGATTCGAGTGGTTCGGCAAAGCGCCAGCCCACCGCATCCTGACCGCATACGGGCTGATGGAATTCTATGATATGAGCAAGGTCTATGAGGTGGACCCTGCAATCATCAGTCGAACTCAGCAATGGCTGGCAAAGTGCCAGGAGAAAGACGGTTCCCACAAACCATCCGAGGGCGGTATTCGTGAAGGTGCAATAAATAAGTTTACCGACGATGTCCTCCGCAATACTGCGTATATTACCTGGGCTCTTGTCTCGACCGGCTATGAAGGAGCGGAAGTGGCTAAAGGTATTGAATATCTAAGAAAACAGCTCGATGAAATGAAGGACAACTACACAATCGCTCTGGCCGCTAACGCCCTGGCAACCGCCGATGCTGAAGATGAGACCACGCTAACGGTCTTAAAGACGCTCTTAGAGAAACGTGTCGAAAAAGACGATTTAGTGTACTGGCCATCGCAGTCAGAGACACCCACGCACGGCTCAGGCGTTTCCGCTGATATCGAAGTAACCGCCCTTGCGGTGCAGGCGTTTATCCGATGCGGCCAGGAGCTGGGCACAGTAAGCAAGGCCATAACATATCTCGTAAAAAACAAAGATGCATACGGAACCTGGCAATCAACACAGGCAACGATTCAGGCCCTTCGGGCTATGCTGATGGCAGAGCACGGAGCGACTGCAAAGTCGGATGCAACAATTGATGTGATATTTAACGATGAGAATATCAGAAAACTTACCGTGGACGAAAATAATAGTGACGTCCTGCAGCTAATCGACCTGAAAGACCACACACACAAAGGCGATAATACAATCATGCTTAAATTCCAAGGCAAAGGGGCCCTGCTGTATCAGGTCGTAGGTCGTTACTATATGCCGTATCCGAAAAAGGTTCTGCCCGGCCCCCAGGAACCGATGACTATCAACGTCGAATACGACCGCACGGAATTAGTAAAAGACGATATCATTAATGTTACCGCCACTGTAACAAACAATCGACGCGCTACTGCCAAGATGGTCATCGTGGACCTTGGTCTGCCACCGGGATTTACACTGATACCCGACAACCTGAACCGCTTGGTCGAGGACAAGGTAATTGAGAAATATTCCACAACCGGCCGGCAGATTATCGTTTACCTCAGAGAGGCCGCTCATGAAAAACCGATTGCTATCAAGTATCAATTGTTAGCCAAATATCCGCTCAAGGCCAAGACACCCAAGTCCGTTACGTACGAATATTACAATCCTGACGTACGTGCCGAGGCAAAACCCATCCAGCTAACCGTAACGAAAGCGGACAATTAAACCAACACAAGCGCAGGTTGAGACAAGCCGCCAAAGCGACTCTCAACATGCGCTGCCGCCGTAACACACGCCTCAAAAAAGCAAAAGCATACTATATAGTTTAATATGTCTTGCTTAATGGTAATCAGTCCGATAACAATTTACTGAAAAACGTTACCTATTTTCAGCAAATTCAATTAAATCCACCCTTAAAACTTGACGACCATAAGGATATAATTACACAGTGAAACATAACGCAAAAGTGTTAGGGATAAACATTAAATTTTTTAGGGGTGCTTTATGGGGGGTAACGCAGAACATTATTCTGCCTGGAAGTGTTTCTGCTGTCGAACCATCCAAAAACGAGTAAATAAATCCGGCCCATAGCATTGGTACATTGAAAAAACTGACAAGAAAAGTCTCTTAAAAGTGTGCCTGCTTCATATGAGCTTCGGGCATCGCTTTCAAAAATTATGGGAGTGATAAGACTCGTTCTGGTTGAGATTTCAAAAAAGCAGCAGCTAAGCAGATTCTTCAATGGCTATAAGATTTAACCAGACATAAATGGGAAAAAGTAAAATACTCAATGCTGTAAAACGACATTAGGTTAAAAACGGAGCATAAAAATGGGGATACAAAATTGGTCAAAAGATATTCTTCTTACGGACTTGCCTGCCGAACCAGAAATAGGCGAAGAATTAAAAAATGTGATCGAAATCATACAGAAAGATGGAAACTCTGATGTTATAGTCGATTTTTCCAACGTTGATATTGTAACATCTTCAACCCTCACAAAGTTACTGAAGCTGCGCAAGATGATGGCAGGTTCCGGGCATCAGCTCATTTTTTGCTGTGTTACTCCTGCAACCAGGGGCATCTTTACAGTGACAGGTCTTGACGGCGTCTTTTACACCGTTGATGATAAGTTTACTGCCCTGGCAAGCCTGCAGATGGTAAGCTAACTACCGCGATTCTGCAGCTTAATTGCAAAGTAACATCTCCTACAGAGGTACAATCATCTTTTATCCCTATACACAAAAACACACACTTTATACTCTACAAAAACCAGCATGCCCGGACAGGCTTTATACCAACATTGTAGGATTGAGATAAATGATTATCGAAGGGCAAGCACTTATTTTTCTCCGGCTATAAGACTGGGCGGTATTGGACTTGAACCAACGACCTCCTGCGTGTCGAGCAGGCGCTCTAGCCAACTGAGCTAACCGCCCATAGCTACTTTTATACAGTATGGTTAAAAAAAACAAAAATCAAGAACTTTCTCAGACTGCTGTCAAAAATGAGGTTTTACCAAACGTACAAAATCAGTTATTAACGCAAGTTACGATAAATTTCCGGGGGGTAATAAGGACAAATAAAGATGATTCAAAACAAAGCTGCGGTTTTAGCAGCTACATTTGTTACTTCAGATTTCGTCTAATAACTGCAGCGGAAGAAATTGTCCGCTGGGCATCGCCGCTCACAACCGTTATGGAAATCTGAACAGATTTAACATAGGTAACAGAGCCCTCAATAGCGGTATTCTTTGTAAAAGTCATAGCAGTAACATTGTCACAAAGTGTGTAACTATCACCGGAGGAATTATCAACCAGATAAAGCCTGTTATCCGCAGCACTATAACGATAAGTGATATCGTCCCCGGAAGCAGTAATAAGCGCACACTGGTTAGTAGCTAAGTTCGGGTCAACCGCATTGGCTGTTCGAAGCTGACTTGTCATACGAATCAATGCCTGCCGGGCGTTGTTGATTGTTCTAAAGATTTCTTCGTTCTCGCTGTAATTTATAACCGAGGCATTAAAAGCCACAGCAACAGCAGCAAGCAGTATGGCCGTTATCGCCAGAGCAAGCAATAATTCTGCAAGACTAAAACCACGCTCGTATCGCGTATTGCGTATTGCGTATTGCGTATTGCGTATCATATACTAAACCCGAATTCAGTATCGTGCTCGAATCCAGCTGGTAGAGCTGATTTGTCTGGCATTTAGAAAAACCTTTACGGTTACTCTAACGAAACTGCTGTTATGGTCAGCCACAACCTGCTCGAAATTCGAGACACTTACATTTTGAACGGTAACCTGCTGGGTATATGCGGCAAAATCGTTCAGGAGCTGTCGATTTGCGTTAATTGGTGGAGAAAAGCTCGAATTATCAAAATCATCCAAATCGTCGTAGTTAGCCAGAGCTGCTTCCTCCGGCCCAAACGTGGATATACCGGTCTGCGGGTCAACTACCGGTAATAAAACGGTAAGCTCTCTGAGCTGTTCAATTAGAAATTCAGCGGTGGATAAA
>CAYWUO010000049.1:0-13490 GCA_964461285.1 uncultured Pirellulales bacterium | reverse complement strand
ACAGCGAGTGAGTGGCATCATTTTGCTGTTGTTTTTGGGGAGCCCAGTGCAACTCAGTGTACTGTCTATGCCGAAGGTTCAGCATTGGCCACCGTTACAATCGATGAAGTAGTTAATAGCGCTGACCCCTTACTGATAGGGTATTATGGAGGTGGTAGTGGATATGCCTGGAATGGTAAAATAGACGATGTTCGCATTTACGACCGAGCGTTGGACGCCAATGAGGTCGCCCAGTTGGCTAATACCATCAGTTACGACACCTTCAACGAAACCAAGGTTAGTACCGCTGATACTTCTGTTACCATTTCAACACCGGGCGACAGCAGCACGGTTGCAACACTTGGTTCGTGGACTTCAGGTCTTACGCATACAGCCGAAGCCGGCTCGAACCGGGCCCTGATTTTCATCGCACACGAAGAATCTATTAGTGGTTCTCCGACTTTGACTTCTGTAACATACGGCGGGGAAGCAATGACCAAGGTTGTTGAAAGGAGTGCCATCGCGGGGCTCTACGGGAATTACGTTGCTGCTTTTATCCTGAACGAGGCGGGTATCAATGCCGCAACCAGCAGCACATTTGTTCCCACCTGGAGCGCCGCAACGAGTTCTTTTTCGTATGCCAGCGTATTTCTTTCCGGCGTTGATCAATCAGACCCTTATGGAGCAACTGCCAGCAATTCAACGACAAGTGTCTTTGTAAATACAATTACGACTAGCGCCCTTTCCACAGCAGCAGGAGATATGGTAATTCTTGGAGCTACCTGCGGTAACAACGGCTCATATATATTAAACAACGGTTTTACTGAAGGCACGGACCAATCGGTTGGGAGTTTCGGGCATACTGGTGTAACCGGACACAAGGCCGCAACAGGGGCAAATGAAACACCAAGTGCAAAGCACACAGCTCCGAATCGCCAGGCGATTATAGGCTTGGTAGTTCAGGGTGGGGGTCTCAGCAGCATTGAAGGTGATTTGCTCATCGCGGCGGTCGCCACAGACGGCAGCGAAACAATCTCGCCACCGGGTGGCGAAGGTTGGACTGAAATAGACGTAGATAATTATAACGGTGAAGTTACGCTGGGTGCCTGGTGGAAACTTGCCGATGCTTCAGAGTCGGCTACTCACCAGTTTACATGGACAGGGGATGAACAGGCCTACGGCTGGATGATGCACTTTACCGGTCATCATTTAACCGACCCTATCGATGTCTGGTCGTCAAGCGGCGAATCAAGCAGTACGCCTACAAGTCCCGCAGTGACAACAACGGTGGACAATTGTATGATTGTTCGTCTGGGTGCATTTGATGATGATGATATAACGATAGACGACCCCGGTCTTTCCAGCCATACGGCGATAACGATGGATGAAAGTGATAGTGCTACCAGTGGTACGACTTCAATACTTGGTTCATGGACCACAGACCTTACACACACAGCGGAAGCCGGCTCTAGCCGGGCCCTGATATTTATCGCACACGAAGAATCTACCTTTGGTTCTCCGACTTTGACTTCTGTAACATACGGCGGGGAGGCAATGACCAAGGTCATTGAAAGAAGCGCCATCGCCTGGCCCTACGGGAATTACGTTGTTGCTTTTATCCTGGACGAGGCGGGTATCAATGCCGCAGCCAGCAGCACATTTGTTCCCACCTGGAGCGCCGCAACGAGTTCTTTTTCGTATGCCAGCGTATTTCTTTCCGGCGTTGATCAATCAGACCCTTATGGAGCAACTGCCAGCAATTCAACGACAAGTGTCTTTGTAAATACAATTACGACTAGCGCCCTTTCCACAGCAGCAGGAGATATGGTAATTCTTGGAGCTACCTGCGGTAACAACGGCTCATATATATTAAACAACGGTTTTACTGAAGGCACGGACCAATCGGTTGGGAGTTTCGGGCATACTGGTGTAACCGGACACAAGGCCGCAACAGGGGCAAATGAAACACCAAGTGCAAAGCACACAGCTCCGAATCGCCAGGTCATTATAGGCTTGGTAGTGCAAAGTGGAGCTGGAGTGAGCGGTACCGTCTCGGGCGGCGCCGGATACGTAAAGCAGTCGGCCAGCGGTGATAGCGGGACATCTGACTTCCTGCTTGGCTCATCAAATGAGGCCCAGATGCTCACTATTGCAATTGCTCCTGATAGTGGCAGTGCCGGTACCGGTGAGGGGATAAGACCTTAAAAACCTATGAAAGTAATACACAAAAACAACGGTTCAGTTCTTCTGATAGTGGTATTTGCCATAGTGCTGCTGTCTATGGTCACTGTTGGAATACTTGAGATTAACGCCGAGGAAATACAGCTTATGCAAAATCAAGTCTATGCCGCTGAGGCTATGGCTACCGCCGAGGCCGGTCTTAATGATGCCTTTGCGAGGTTACGCATAGGCAGTGACCCAAATATTGCGGGTGAATCTTTCAACGGAGGCAATTATAACGTAACTGCAGGAGCTTCTGCTGTATCGGAATTATTGATTACTTCTACAGGTACTACGTCACAGGGCTTTAAAGCCAGAGTCGAAGCTGACATAACAGTAGGAAACACCAGCCCATACGTAGTCAGAATTGATAACCTAAGGATTAACGAATGAAGTTCGGCTCTAAAATTTCGCTTGGGATAGATATTTCAGAAAACCTTATCAGCATGGCGCTGCTTAAAAAGGATGGCGATGGTGTCAAATTGCTAAAAGCTGCCAGTTGCCCTGTGCCCGAGGGTGCTATAAAAAACGGCAACATTGAAAACGCACAGGCGTTAGGTAAGTCTATAAGAAAACTGAAAAATCGCATCACAATAAGGCCGACTCGAGCTGCCGTATCGTTATTTACTAAACCGGTAATTATGCAGGTTATGGATATATCCAAGCAGGTTCCGGGCAATATAAGGCAATTTGTCCAAAACCAGATGAAACACTGTGCAGTTTTGCCGGGCAAGAAAATCGCCCTGGATTTTTGCGGTACCTCCGGAGCCGGCTCGGAATCAGGCCGTGCAAGTCATCTTCTCGCTGTTGCCACCGATGGCCAAAAGGTATCTGAGATTATAAAAGTGTGCAGCAAAGCCGGTATTATTGTTGAGGCGATTGAGCCACCACTGCTTGCCTATATCAGAGCGTTTTACGCTGATAAGATTGCAGGAAAATTCGATTCCAATGTGCTTATAGCTATATTGCAGGATAATTCCCTAATTCTGTGCGTGTTCAGAAAACAGAGACTGGATTTTGTCAGAACGAAAAATATAAGCGATGAATATGCAGACCCGAACAAACTCTGCCAGTGGCTGGCTGAACAGATAAATACCATTATCCAATTTTACGATGTCGAAATGCCGGATAGTTTTGGAAAGTGGGAAATCAATGTAGTTGCAGACCGTGTGCGGTTACCTGAGAAAGCCGAAGATTCTCTGAAAGCCACAATTGCAAGTACCAATCTACAGCTGCTGACCGGAGAAGATGCCTGTCAGGCTGCTGCCGTTAGTCAATCCAGCAGATTTGCTAATTCCTCCCAACCTGATAAACCATCGCTGGTGGCGCTCGGCCTGGCTATGAAGCTTTTAGATACAAATAAGCGCGATTTAGGTGTAAACCTTCTGCCACCGGAGGTAACAAGTCTTCAAGCCACCCAAAAAAGGGCTCTCATAACAGCCAATGTCGTAGCAGCAGTGCTACTGGTTATGATTTTGGCTATCAACGGACCGGCCTGGAAGATTAAAAAACTAAACGAAAGCATTAACCGCAAAAAGGCTCGTCTATTTCGTGACACACCTACTCTGGTTAGCGAACGTACATCGGTGAACGAACAAATAAACACCTTAAACAATAAACTTAGCCAAATAAACGGGATTTTAGATGCACATCTTGATGTGGACTGGCCCGGCCTGCTAAGTGACATCGGCAAAGGAACGCCTAAAACTATATGTATAACCAGCCTGTCCAGCCGGGCCAATTCCGAAATGTTCCTGCAGGGACTGGCAATATCAAACGAAGATGTTTATTTGTTTGTGGATAAACTGAACAAATCCAGGCATATAGATTTGGCTTCTATTGTTGAGACAGTAAAAGATAACAAAAAAAACGGGTTGATCACTTATGAAATCAACTGCTCTTTGGCCTCGCAAAAGGAAAGATAAGAATGTTAACCGGTAATATTACCAAACTGAATCGCTCATCGCAAAATGCTGTTTTTGCTGCATTGATTATAATTTCGACAATAGCGATGTATAGCTGGATAGTTGCCCCGCAAGTCAGTTATCTGTTCGCAGCGCAACAGTATGATTCTGCCGTGGGCAATATCATGGAGAACAACAAAGCCCTCGCCCGCGAAATCGAGGCCAGAACGAAAAACCTGAAAGAATCGCATGAACAGCTCCTCGGGTCCCAGAGCGTACTGTTTACTCCTGAAGAGGCTAAAAAATTCTTCGGCGATTTGCAGACAACACTCGAAGAAACAGGCTGTACAGTTCATTCGCTCAATCTCGTCGGCAGTAAAACATCTCCTAAAGACAAGCGGTCCAAAGATACTTCGGGCATAGTCGCCAACAGTGCGATGTTGAGCGTTATTGGCCAGTATAACAGCATAATCAGGTTATTGGAAAAACTACAGAACTGTAACCAAAGGATTTGGATTGACTCATTCAAGATGGATATTTTCGACTTTGGTTCCGCTCAGCTCAAATGTGATATGACTATTACAATCTACACAATCCAGGATAAGGAGGCCGCTTTATGAATAAGCGTAAGTATGTAAAAATAGCTTTCTGTGTTTCTATTTTGGTTATTGGCATCTGGCACGGCTGTACACAGGCTAAGTCGACAACTTCTGAATCTGAACAAAACAGCATATTAGACATCAACCAGGATAACCCTTTTGCAGTTTTTTTTAGTAACAAAAACTCCTCAGCACAGAAAAATTCCCGAGCTGCACCGCTGGATGAGGAGAAGCCGGATTTGTTTCTTGAAACTGTGACCCTTAAATTTCTAAATGCAGGAAATCTCATAAAAGCTATAGCCAATATGTCCTCCGATTATGGCAACATATCGGCCAATCCGGAAAATAACTCCTTGATAATCTGTGATACAAATGATGTCCTTAACAAAATACTCGACGAAATCAAAAAGGCAGACAAGCTACCTCAGCAGCTTATGATAGAAGCGGTAATCGTTGATGTACAATTGGACAATGACACCGAGATTGGTATTAACTGGGATATCCTATCGGACAAAATGTATGATGTCAGCTACAGGCAGAATCTCGGCTCTCGCCTTAGTATGATTGAAGCTACCAGTGAGACCATAGGTGACGCAACCGCGTTTAATACTACAAGTCCCACAGGTATTGAGGGAGGATATTTTGCTATTATTAGTGGCACAATCCGCAATGCTCTTCATCTGCTTCAGCAAAAAAAGGATGTTGAGATTCTTGCCAGCCCGAGAGTTATGGTCGTAAGCGGTGAATCCGCTTCGATTGAGACGATTACTGAACTACCCTACCGCGAGGTAACGGAAACATCACAAGGAGGCGAACTCTCGGCAACACAATTTAAGGAAGTTGGCGTCAAGTTAAACGTAACCGCTATACTTACCGATGAAAATTATATTCTCGTGACGGTTGAGCCGGAACAGAGCGTCAATACCGGAGAATTCGGCACTTCTTCTGAAATTCCTATAATCGATACGAGAAAAGCGAAGACCACACTATTACTCAAAGACGGCCAGGTTGTTATTATGGGTGGACTCAGAAAAAAAGAAACAACAAACCAGGTAAGCCAAATACCGCTTCTCGGAGATTTGCCACTGATAGGGGCTCTGTTTCGCAAAACCCAGGAAGTTGTTAAAAATTCTGAACTGATTGTATTTCTGTCGCCGCATATCTACAAAGGCGAACCTCTATCCGAAGAACAAAGGGCAAAGTTTGACGAGCTTAGGGACGAACCTCTTCTTTCTATTCCGCAGAATAAAGACAAGGACAATTCATTCGGTAATACCGGCAAATGACCTTAAAAAAATGCAGCGGCCCTTTGTCAAAACCGGCCTTGAGCGCATTATTAGCTCTTGATAAGGCCAACATTTCGGCTATAATTCAATAATGCCTGCAGTAGATTAAAGAATACTGCTTATGTAATCTGAGTTGTTAATCGAAAAAGTCATTTTGCGCCCGTAGCTCAGTAGGATAGAGCATCGGTTTCCTAAACCGGAGGTCGCAGGTTCGAATCCTGCCGGGCGTATTGAAATAGCGGAGAGGCGGAACAGTCTATGTATATTCTCTAATTATCTCCGTCAAACTGCCAAGTGCCCCGCAGGACAATTTACGTAATGTATTAAATCCATTTTTTATATGTCTCTTCACTTTCTTGTAAGAAAATGATGTGTATTTCTTTATATCCAAAGGCATCAATCGATTTTCTGCCTTTGCCTTCATTTCACGATAGTATCTATTAGCTCTTGCAAACCACCACCACTGTTCGAATGCATCCTCAATGTTGCCATCAATAATTACTTTTTGGTTGTATTGTATTTTATGATTATCAGAATATTCAAGATGCTCCTTCCACAAGTCTTGTCTCAATTTTCTGGCACCATCAGGGTCCCAAATAGCAACATTTATTTCTGAATCAGTCCTCAAGCTTTGGTAACTAATATTTGCAGAGCCAATGGAATACCATTCGTCATCAACAATAAATAATTTGGCATGTACATAGATATCATTGTAACTATATATTTCCTTGCTTTCTCTGTCATTTTTGTATGATGTAGCAAGAGTATACACATAAATATTGGGATGATTCTTGACTTCTCTTAAAAATTCTATGGAAAAAAGTTTTGTGAAATCAGGTTCGCCGGGGAGAACGATAAAAATCTTAACTCCTCTATATGCCGCATAAATCAATGCTCTTATTATTGAGTAATGGGATGCTTTGTCAAAAAAGTATTGATTTTCAAGATAAACATATTTTTTTGCATCGTTAATGGCATTTAAGTAACTCTCTCGGATGCTGTATTCACCACTGCTTATACTTGGATATACATTACGGGGAATTGTTCTTGTAACTTGAATCTTAATATTACCTTCATTTTTTTGAGGTGGTTGTTCCGGACAGTCCGAAAGGTTACCTGGCTTGGTATCTTGTGGGAATGAACCATATTTTTTATTTTTTTCAGTTGCTTCATTCCATCTTTGTACAAAATTATGAATTACATCTCTTACTGCAGGCCCTCTAATCTCACAAAAAAGGTCATGTCTGGGTTGCGGTTTTTTTCTATTGTGAGCACTGGTATCAATATGAGCTTCATCCATGTTAATACCGCCAACAAATGCAATTTTATCATCTATAATGAAAATTTTCTGATGATGACAACCAAGTTTATTAGAATCCCATCTAATCTTGGCTTCACAATTCAGGTCCTTTAATTTATCAAAATCGTCTTTTGTTCCTTCAAAATCACCTCCTATTGCCTTACTACGCCAGGCTAAGACTCTGAAATCCATGTTTTCCTTTTGGCTGACCTTTGAGATAATCTCTATTATGCTTTCATTAAATGATGGAATTTTAAAATGAATATCAACGAAGCACATTGTTAACCAGACATTAGACTGCGCATTAAGTATCGCATTAAAAATGCGCTCCATAGCCTTTTCGCCATCTATGTACGGGATGGCAATATTTCCCTCTCTTCGAGGATAACATGGCGGTTTTTTTGCTGGCAGTATAGGCATATTTCTCCCATCTATTTAAAGCAAGAGTTATAAACAACTTTGGAAGTTAAACCTCATTTTGAAACTATAAATTCTCCGCAGTGGTTAAGACGGTTAACCAGTTAGCTGCCAATTGTTAACCAATTACAACTCATTTTAGCTTAATCGGGAAGCCCTTATCGCTGGATTTAGCAATGAATAACTTTAGCTCTTCCAGCAGCATTTGCAATTGCTGGGTATTTTCAAGCAGGTTCTCGTACAATCTGCCGTCATTGATAAATCTGGCAGCTGCGCCGTCACCAGCGTTCACCTTTTCCAGAATCAGTCGCAGCTCCGACGCTGCTTTACCTAATTCGTCACTTGTACTAACCATGACAGTAACAATCTCTTCTGCTTTAGCATCAGCACTTTTCAAGGTATTGGTCCCGGCAGCAGCAAACTGGCGGAATTCTTCTATTGTTTTTGTGGCTTGCTCCGACGCCTCGGTTAGATTAGCTAAAGTCTTCTTAAGATTTTCTTTATTATTGGGGTCACCAATAACGTCATTGGTGCTGTCTATAAGAGCCTTCAGGCCATCAATCAGCTCATCCAGTTTTTCCTGGCTTTCTGCCGGAAAAAATTCACTGGTTACGCCGGTCGTGCCCTGCAGCCACATACTCTTAACCAGAAATCTTGTCTCCGGCCGATTCGGGTCGAGCGGCGGCGCCGGCAACCTCGAAATGTCGACCATAAGCTCAATATAACTGCTGCCCAGACCTCGTGTCATTAATTTCACATCAACATTCGAGGGTATATCGACGTATTTTTTATCAATACTAAGAACGACAACTGTTTGATGGTATCGCCTTCCTGTATTCAAATCCGAGCGTATTTCAGGAGCCATAACCTCTGTTACCTGGCCAATTTTATAGCCACAAAATCTAACGGGCGTATCCTCCTGCACTCCAGCCGCTGTCGGGAATTGAATGAAGACCTCAAAAGAACGAAGTTTGCTAATAGTTGTCGGTAAGTCGCCGAACTGGTATATCAGCCACGTCAGCACAAATATAGCAACGAGCACAAAAATGCCCACGATAATATTGCGCCTTCTCTGGATAGTTTCATAGTCAGCCACTATTTGCTTCCTTTCAAACCGGTGCGGCCCTGAAGAAACAACTCTCTTATATCACGTAAAGTATAGCCACTGTCGTTAAGTTTTTTTATCACTTTAATACGCTCGATATCCTTTTCGTCAAATACTCTTCTGCCGGACTGCGTAACTTCTGTAGGTTCAAGCAAACCAATCATAAGGTAGTATTGCAGAGACTGCCGGGAAATGCCAGCTTTTTTTGCGGCTGCTCCTATTGGCATTAATTTGCTTTTTTTGCTCAAAGCTTATCCCAAAAACGATTATTGATATTTCTTATTGACTATCTCTTTGCCCGCTTTTCAGCAGCAGCTGCCAGAGCTAAAAACGAGTTCTTTACCTGCTCATACGTCGGCTCACTTGCGGTCTTTTTAGTACCTGCTGCCTCATCTTCTTTTTTCGACCATTGGGACGAAATCATTAACAAATAATCAAAACCGGCTGGAATTTGGCCCTGGTTCTGCCGAAAGGTCTCCCGCAACAGGCGTTTGAAGCGACTACGCACGACTGCCCCACCGCAAGACTTGCCGACAGATACACCAAGTCGAGCATAACCACAATCGTTTTCTGCCACATACAAAGTAAGCAATCCATCGCTAACACGCAACTTGCGGGCTAAAACTGCCTTGAATTGCTTGTTGCTGACAAGTCTTTTATTTTTCGCAAATGAGAACTGCTTCAAGACTTCACCATAAATTATCGACCCACCATTGGCTCGACTTCCGTGCGCTAACCTGTCGCTATAACCGCTCCATCTGCAGTCTTACGTCTGTGTAAAACTTCAGCACTTATCTTGCGGAGCACCTTGTGGTAGTTCAAAACGCCGACAAGCTTATCACTTTCGTCACCGGCCACCACAGGCATACTCTCAAGGTCGTAGTGTCTCATATACTCTATCGCTTCTTCAAGGGGTTTTTGAGGAGTCGTCTTGTCCTGCACAGACTCTGCAACGTCACAGGCCAGCAGCCAGCCGGCAACTTCCTGATTGGCAAACATCTCCTTGATGTCTGCAATTGTGATTACTCCGACAATCCGGGACTCGCTATCAATAACCGGATAATACACACTATCTGTTGTGCTGAATATTTCGAGAATCTGCTGTAGCGGCAAATCCTGCTGAATGTTTGTCGGCTCGGTATCCATAACATCGGAAACTTTATAAGTCTTTATCAGGTCCTCCTCTGTAACATTCATCCCGATTTCGCCTGCCTTTTTAACACCCACCTTAACAAGCATTGGCCCAAGGATTTCCATAAAAAATATGGATGTCATAACCACCATAATAAGCATATGGCCAATGTTGGAAGCAAACTGATGACTGGCTAAAATAGCAAGGCCGATAGCAACGCCAGCCTGGGGTAGAAGACAGATTCCGAGGTATTTACGAACCATAGCCGGGGCACCAGAATGCCTGGCGCCGAACCAGGAACCTGCCATCTTGCCTGCCGCCCTAAAAAGAGTATATACGACTATCATAATGACCATCCGGAAATCTAATTTGCCGAACTGCATATGAGCGCCTGCCAGCACAAAAAAAGAAATGTAAATCGGCGGAGAAAATGTCTCGATAAGTTTAAACATACCTCGACTTTGGCGAGGCATCAAATTGGCTATCGTTATGCCCAGCACCATAGCAGGCAAAATCGGGTCAATTTTCGGTATCATCGAGACGCCCACAACAAGCAAAAGTGACGCCAGTGCAAATTCCAGAATCTTATCCTCGGCTCTTACAAACTTTAATAAAAAATACAATAATACTCCCGCCAAAAAACCTAATATTACAGCGCCAACAATTTCCCCAAACAGCACTCCCACGGCGGCGAAAACCGAACTATGGCCTGTGCCCATAAGTGCTTTTGCCCCTGTTGCAGCCCCTCGATAAAGCAGAAGCGCCAAGGCATCATCCAGCGCAACAATAGCAAGTATCGCAGCGGTGAGAGGGCCTCTGGTCTTATACTCCCATAAGACATTCGCCGTTGCTGCCGGTGCCGTTGCCGAGGCAATTGCTCCGAATACAAGACCCATTGCAATTGACACGAACACATTGCCTAATATCAGCCATGCTATTATCGAAGTGCCAACCGCAACCAGCAAAAAAGCTCCTATGCCCTGCGAGAAAAGAATAATGAAAAATTGCCTGCCATATTTTTTTAATACATCCGCACGAAGCTCCGCACCTATCATAAATCCAATGATACCCAGTGCAAACATCATAAAAGGTTTGAGAGACTCGATGGTTTTCGGTGTTATTAAATCAAAAACATCACCCAAAAATATTCCAATAACAATACAACCGACAACCTGAGGAATGTGAAGCTTCTGAAAAAGACGCGCACCGAACGCCCCGAATAATATAATCAGCCCGAACAACAGGGCTAAATTCAAATAGCCGTTACCATCGCTGCTTGCAATAACAAACGAATAAATCACAGTTGCTCCATCTTCAAAAACCTGCCGAAATCACGCCTGTTAGCCGACTGCTATACTATCGGCCTTTTGCTGACGAGACAAAACTTCCGCAGAAAGCTGCCGGCGAACTGCACGACAGTTCAAAACACCGACAAACTCATCATTTTCGCCGGAAGCTACGATTGGCAAATGTTCTAAATCCAACTGCCTTGTTTTCTCGAACGCCTCAGACAATGACATATCCGGTGTTACCTTGGCAAGAATCGGCTCCAGAATATCAAGCGCCACTAACCAATCGTTTAATTCCTGAGTAGAAAAAGTATTCCTGATACCATCCAGCGTAATGGCACCTATCAGCTTCTTACCACTATCTACAACTGGATAATAAAAATTGTTAGTATTACTGACTTCCTTGATAACTTCGCTCAAGGATGTACCTGCGGAAATGACCGGTACTTCCGTGTCCATCACATCGCTAACTTTATAACTCTTAATCAGGTCATCTTCTGTGATATTAAGTCCGGCTTCTCCGGCCTTGTTGATACCTATCTTCACAAACAAAGGACCTACAAGCTGTAAAATAAACACCCCTATTATTATCACTGACAGCATCGTATCTCGAACCTCGCCTTCGAATCGGCTGCTCGCCATAATCAACAAAGCAATTGCGATAGTGCCCTGCTGATACAAACAAAATCCCAGATATTTTCTGATTGTCGGTACCGCCTTGGAGTAAACAGCACCAATGAACGACCCTGTAGTTTTTCCAACGATACTTCCAACAACATAGGCACCAGCTAATAACCAGATATGACCGGACATACTAATTATCAGTCTTGAGCCAATTAGCACAAAAAACAGAACATAAATCGGAGGTGAAAATTTACGAACAAGCTCGAAGCTCTTGAGACTGCGTCTGGGATAAAAGTTTATCAAAGTGACTCCACAAGCCATAGAAGACAAAATCACATCCAGCTCCCATGCTATCGCCAGACCGATAGTCAGCACTATAGTGCTAATTGTAAAAATGAGAGTTTTTTCATCCTCGTCAATCCACCCTGTAATCCACCGCAATATCATCCCTGCTGCTACGCCCAGTCCTAAAGAACCAACCACCTCCCATAGCGAGTGAAAAATCATCGGCAAAACACCGACTTCCCTGTGGCCGGTAAGAAAACTCGCCAGGCTGACACCGGTAATATATAGCACCAGAGCAAGGGCATCGTCTAAGGCAACGATTGCCGTCAGCATCGTAGTAAGCGGCCCGCGGGCTTTGTACTCCCATAACACATTTACCGTCGAAGCCGGGTCCGTCGCTGCACATATAGCTCCGAATACCACCGCCATCGCCAAAGATATGTGCCAATCATAATGCGTAAAATAATGAAGAGCAACGAAACTGACAGCAATAACCAATAAAAATGCCACTCCTCCTTCAAATAATAAAATCGCAAGGACCTGTTTGCCGAATTTCACAAAGACGTCACGCTTAAGCTCACCACCGATTAGAAAACCAATAATCCCAAGGGCGAACAAATTAAACAACTCGAGATTCTTTACTGTTTCCGGAGTGATTATCCTTAATACCGGCCCAAGGACTATACCAACGGTGACATAGCCTATTATCTGTGGAATATGAAATCTCTGAAATATTTTCGCCCCAACAGTCCCGAAAAAAATTGCTATGCCTATCAGTAAAACAAAATTAAGACATTCTACTCTGGCCAAAATGCTGTTCAGTAACTCTGCCATTGCCATAATTCTATCAAACAACAAAAAACGTTTCTAAATATGAAATTGCACAAGCACTTAAAGAAATGTGCCGCAACTGCCTAAAAACATCCTAATCTCAAAATCTGTTTTGTCAAATGATAAAAGAGCGGTAAAGAAATTGCAGAGAACATTCGGAGAACAAAAATTATGGTCAGAATCAGGCCGATGCAGCAACAAAAGGGTCCTTCGCGACCACCGTTCAAAATCACAAATTTGCGAACTTTGCCTTTAGTCTATCGCATAAATAATGTATACTGTAACTATGAAACTGTATCTCTATAGGATAAAAATAATATGCGCAGGCAAAACAAGAAAATAGCCGCTCGGCTGGCATCATTTGTCCCTATAATTACACTTGTAATAATGATAACCGGGTTGGGCTGCAAAAAACAATCCCCCGAACAGACCCAACCAGGGCAACTACCCAGTAAATCCACACAATCTCAATCAAAGACAACGCTGGATGACGTCATCCGGGCGGCAAAAACGTGGGGC